>JBDSAR010000492.1:0-11629 GCA_039922035.1 Chthoniobacteraceae bacterium | reverse complement strand
CGCTTCGCCTGGTAGCGCGATCCCGCGCCGCCATCGAAGCCCTGCCACGAGGGCGGATTGACGAAGAGCGTTTTTTGAAAGGACGGCATGGTGGTGTGCATACGCCGGGTTCGCGCGGAATGCACGCGTCACCTGCCATGCGGAAGTCGCCCGCGACATGGAGTGCTGCGCGTCCTCTCCGGACGCGACAAGACCACGCGAAGCGTCACTTCTCTTCGCACGCATTCGGTCTTGCGCGAAGCGGCAAGGAAAGGAGCAGGCCTTCGGCGAGTTGAGGTGGCCGGCGGGACGCACGGCGCTCCATCACGCCGATCAGTGCTTCGTTTCGCCCGCGCCGACTGCTGCGGCTGGGAGATCGCCTTCGCCGAGGCGGCGCTGGAAAAGCTCGATCGCGAGGCCGTAGCATTGCCGTGCGAGCGCGGGATTGTAGCGCGGGCCTTCGTCGCGGAGGAAGGCGTGCGCGCCGTTCACCTCGAGGGTCTGGTGATTGATGCCTCCTTCCTCAAGCGCGCGGCGGATCTGCATGCGGCCTTCGAAGGGAACGTGCGGATCCTGCCGTCCCCACACCATGAGCAGCTCGCCCTTGATGTCGCCGCGTCGTGCGCGCTCCAGCGTGTCATCGGCCATGCCTGCGCCGAGCCCGCGCTTGTGGTTTTCGATCTTGTGGATGTCAGTCGCGTAAAAGCTCACGGCTGCGCGGATGTCGGGGCTGAAGCTGTTGCGAAAATTCAGATGCCCGCCGATGCAGATGCCCATCGTGCCGAGGCGGCCCGTGCTGTTCGGATGCGTTTTCAAAAATTCGCGCAGCGCGGCAAGGTCCGCGTCGTACGAGGCGAGCGGCTTGTCCTGCTTGCACCAGTTCCCGCGATCCGCACCGGCGCTGTCGTAGCCGATCACCGTGCCTGCCGGCTCATACTCGTGGAAAATCTCCGGCGCGCCGACGACGAAGCCGTGTCCCGCGAGCATCGCAGCGGTGCGGCGGATGGGGCCGGTGACTTGGAAAATTTCCGAGAAGAGCGAGATGGCGGGATATTTTCCCGGAGCCGCGGGACGGAAGATGTGCGTGCGCATCGGCCCGCTCGGCGTGGCAATGTCGGCGAACTCGTGGTCAATGATGGTCATGTGTTTCGGCGGGCATAGCGGCGGTGTGTCGCGGCGGCAAGAGTGGACGCGTGCGGCGACGATCCAACATTCAACCAGTCCTCAGTCCTCAGCAGCCGCATGTTTTTACTGAGCACGGAGCACTTCCGGCACTCCCAGTGCGCCCCGAATGCAGGATGCCGCCCGCCCTATTTTTTCGCCTTCTGCTCGGGAATGATGAGCGTCATGCCGACCCGGATGACGTCCTTCCCGCCTAGCTGATTGAAGTTCGCATCCTTGATCCGCGAGGCGTTCGCGCGGTTGCGGTAATACTTGAACGCGATGGAGGCGAGCGTCTCGCCTTTCTCCACCGTGTGCATGCGTGCACCGGGCGGCACCTTGTCCGTGCCGCCCAATCGCGGCGAATTAGGCAGGGGAGTGGGCTTGGCTGCCCGGAGTTCCACGAGATCCTTGCGCAGCCTTTCGTTTTCATTGCGCAGGCGCGCGGCCTCGGCGGTCGTCATCAGGCCGCCGTCCTTGAGCGAGAGGTTGAGGCGTTTCTCGCATTCGGTGCGTGCGCGTTTTGCCTCGTCGGAGCGCTTGCCATCCGGGACGAGCTGGAGAAAGCGGTCGTAGTGGTGAATGGCAGCGAGCGGGTTCTTCAGCTTGTCGTCGTAGAGCACGCCGAGCTTGTAGTGGACCTCCGCGGTCTTCGGCGTGCCGTCGAGCGCGCTCTCATACGCGCGCACGGCTTCGGGATATGCGCCGAGCTTCGTGCGCTTGTCCCCGAGGTCCACAGCCTCGCGCGCATTGTCCTGTTTTTCACAGCCGACAAGCGCGAGCGCCGCGGCGATTGCAAGCGTGGCGATCCTCATAGCGCCGAGTCGCGGAGCTTTGCCTTGTTGAGTGCCTCGACGACCGTGTTCACGACCTTCACCCGCGTGTGCCACTTGTAGTTTGCGCCGATCACATGCCACGGCGCGCGTTCGGTGGAGGTCTTGAAAAGCATGTCCTGTGCGGCCTCCACATTTTCCTTCCAGTGCCGGCGGTTGCGCCAGTCCTCGTCGCTGATCTTCCAGTGCTTGTACGGGTCCGCCTCGCGCGCCTTGAAGCGTGTGAGCTGCTCGTCCTTGGTGATGAAGAGGTAGAACTTGAGGAGGATGGTGCCATCGTCGAGGAGCTGCCGCTCGAACTCATTGATCTCGCGGTAGGCGCGCTTCCATTCCACCGGCGTGCAGAATCCCTCGACGCGTTCGACGAGCACGCGCCCGTACCACGACCGGTCAAACACGGTCACCCGCCCGTATTCCGGCAGCCGCGACCAGAAGCGCCACAGGTAGTGCCGCTCGTATTCGTCGCTCGAGGGCTTCACCGTGGAATGCACGCGCACCAGCCGCGGGTCGAGCCGCTCGAGGAGTCGCTTGATCGCGCCGCCCTTGCCCGCCGCGTCCGGTCCCTCCATCACGATGATCACGTTGTTCTTCGTCTCCGTGAGACGGCGCTGCCATGTGAGAAGTTCGAGCTGCGCCTCGCGGAGATCATGCTTGTAGGACTTCGCGGAGATCTCCTCGTGGACGATGTCCTCCAGCAGGCGGCCTTTCCTCAGCCCGATCGGGTCGCGCAGTTTGAGAGACGAATGTTCGGCAGGCATCCGCGCGCTTTACCACGCGGGAGTGACACGCTGCAAGCAGCAGGCTTCTTCGGCAGTGTCCTGAATTTGGAATCCATGATACCAGGAAGGGGATGATCATACTCAAAGAGGCGCAGTGCACGCCTGTGTCTTTCCCGATTTTATGGCTTCCAAATTCAAAGCACGACACAACCAAGGAAAGGCGATGAGGTGCCCCTCACCGGAGCCGCCGACGGCAGAATGGAGCGGAGTGACCTGCATCGCCGAAGGCGAACCCGAAGGGCCGCCCCGGAGGGCGCGGGCAAAGCTGCCACTCTTTTGGAATGCGGATACGGGATACGGGAAATGAGAATATGCCCACCTTCTCGAAAACCCTCAGTCCGGCCCCTCGCCGTGATGCCACAGAGTATCGGATTGACTCCGGCCCACGCCAAGACAGCGTCCCGGCGCATGAGGTCGCCCTTGCAGAACAGACCGACAGAACCATGGTCAGCGCTCAGCTTAATCAGATGTTAGGCCTCTCCCCTCATCCATGAGAACACTGATGCTCCGCACTCTTATCGGCTTCGCGACGCTCTCCCTTCTAGGCTGCCACAAACCCGCGAATTCCGGTGCTGAGCCATTTCCTAACTTGCAGCTAGGCATTTCGTCCGTCGAGGCGACACGCCTGGCCGGTAGGGAAGGCAAGCCATACGATCACGGCAAACTTCCCGTGTCACTCAAACCGCGCCAGAACTACAAGGGGATTCCAGAAGCGACTGCTTATTTCGTCTGGTGGAACGACAAGACCGGGATACCGGAATTGACGCTCGGGATTCACGAGGCGCGAGTTATTTACAAGGAAGTTCAGTGGGATGAGAATGGACAGCGGAAGGTTTCCCGCTGGACACTCCCTCAATATCAACATTGAGCCAAGAAGCGCCCATGCGCTGCGGCGCACAGTTCCGTGCATCGCTGAGCTTGCGGTCGCTGATATGGCGTTCCTCGCGTCTCCTGTGAACGAAAATCAGACCAAGCGCTCCATATGACTCCGGTGGCTAAACAGATGGCAGTCTCTTTCTTAATCATAATCCTAATCTCAATCATTTCGGGCAGGGAGATGAGGATTAAGAATATGATTACAATTAAGAACATATTGCCATCTGTTTTGTTACCTGGTTAATATCTCAACGCAAATCTTGAAGACTGCTTGCCCACTTTGCCACGCAACGCTTGATACGCCCTACATCATGCTCGGCGCGTCAGTTGATTGTCCAGCCTGCCGAGTCTCGGTTATTCCCGAGGTTCTCGTTGGCACCGGTTACCCGGTTACCGCATACCAGATTACATTCCGAGATTTCTGCCAGCTTCTGACAGAACCTCCGTATCGTGCGCATGTGCTTCCATTCCTTCGCGAGTGGTTCGGCTACGAGGTGCCCCTGGAGCCCAGCGGGTTCTCCATCCGTGCCGCGGACGGCTCCACAGTGCCGCCGCTTTCTGTCCATCAGCAAATTCAGGCCAACGCACAGAGACAGCATGACCTCTACCAGACGGCGATGTCTCTCTGGCGATAGCCTTTCACGAGTGCGACCGGAAACGCCTATGTGCTGCAGCCAACGGGCGTGCATGACACCTCGGCACCTTTCACCGCCGCCCCTCAGCCGAGCATGCCGGCGCGGGAGGCGATGGTGCATAGCTCGGCCACGGAGTGTGCGCCGAGTTTGTTCATCATGTGTTCGCGATGGTGGCGGACGGTGTGCGGGGAGATGCCGAGCATCTCGGCCATGTGTTCCTTGCTGAGGTCTTTCACGACGAGGCTGAAGACGACGTGCTCGACATCGGTGAGCGAGGCGAGGCCTTCGTGGGGGGTCTGCTTTGCGGCTTCCACGATGCCTGGGGAGAGGTAGCTCCCGCCTTCGACCGCGGCCTCGAGCGCCTTTTGCCAGCAGCAGAGGTCGTCGTTTTTTGAGACGAAGCCTGCGGGTGCCGCGGTCATCGCCTCACGGAGCTGCACGGGGTCATTGCTGCCGGTGAAGAGGACGGCGCGGACGGGGATTTCCCGTGCGCGCAGGAGGCGGAGGAGGCCGGGGCCATCGAGGCCGGGCAGGCAGACGTCCACCCAGAGGATATCCGGCTGGGCGAGGGGGATGGCCTTGAGTGCGTCGGGCGCATTCCGCGCGGTGCCTGCGATGGTGCAGGGCAGGAGCAGCGGGAGGGCGCATTCGAGCGTCCGGAGGATGGAGACGTGGTCATCCACGATGAAAAGTTTGGGCTTCATGACATTCGTAACGAGAAGGACCGGGTTCCTTCGGAGATGTAAGCAAGTCCCGGTGATTCGATGCAATTCAAAAACGGAGCCGAGAATGGGCATCGACGGAGGGTAGGGGAGGTTGCGTTTTGCGTATGGGATGAACGTCCCATCAAAAAAGGGACGGAAATCCCATTCCAGTGGCTGTTGGATTCTGAAATCCTCGGAAGTAAGCAGTCAATGTGGACAGGACACCGGTGGAACCCCTTCAACCAGAATACCCTTCGTATCTCCGAGGAAGAACAGCTCGATTTTCCAACTGACGCATCAACCTAACATGAAAACGAAACTCCTGCTTCAATTCCGGAACCTGTGGGCTGTCCCCACTCTGTTCGCAGCGGCCATCGGGCTGAGGGCCGCGCTGCTCGCGGATCCTGTCCACCCGGCCCCGCCGGACCCGGCACCGAAGGCGGCGGCGAAACCTGCACCGGTGGCGCTGAGTCCGGATCCGGTATTCGAGCGCGTGAAGGAACTGCGCGCCAAAGCGGACAAGAGTGAGCCGATGGATGAAGCGCTCAGCGGCAGGACGATGAAGGGCACGCCGGTGACGCCGCGCACGCCGGAATGTTTCCCGGCGGAGTCGCGCGATCTTTTCTGGCAGATGGACATGGTGGCCACGGACAAGGACGGGCCGCTGCATCCGCTGAATTTCGACACGAATGCGGACGGGAAGATCGATAACGCCGAACGAAACGCGATCCGCGGCCGGAACACGTGGCTGCTGTGGGGCGCGGGAAACGAGACGTTCTGGAACTGGCTGGCGCAGGATGGCTTTGGCATCACGGACTTCCTGGTGATGCTGGATGCGCGCCGGCGCGGAGACCGTTTCGTGCGTGCGGGGCTGATCAATCAGCCGGGCTTCAAGGTGAATGCTTCTAAGCGCACGCTGGGCCTGTATCTCGATGCCCCGATCGAGGACGCGAAGGCGGACTACAAGCCGGATGACAAGACTCCGCCGCACATGCTCACTCCGCCTCCCTGGGACACCGATGCAAAAACCTACGGCCTTCCCGCGGACCATGCGGGCTTCGAGCTATTCGAGCGTGGCGACGATGCGCTGGGCAGGCAATTCTACGCCGAGGCGATGGATGCGATGAACAGGCGTCGCGATGGCGTGGACTATTCAGTATATGGCTATCCCACGGGCATCTTCGGGATGCGGATGTTTTTGAATCCCGACTTTTTCGGCAAAGGCGAGTATCCGGCCAAGGCCCGGGCGTATTGGAAGAAGCAGGTCGTGGACAGGAACGACGGCTACTACACGGATGCGACAATCACAAAGGATCCGAAGCTGGTGCGGCCGTTTCGCATCAGTGTTTCGTGCGGCTTCTGTCACATCGGGCCGCATCCGCTCAATCCCCCGAAGGATCCTGAGGCTCCCGCGTGGGAGAACCTTTCCTCGCTCATCGGTGCCCAGTATTGGAAACCGCAGCCGGCGTTTGGCAATCTGCAGACGGGCAACAGCCTGCTGTTCCATTTTCTCGCCAGCCAGCAACCGGGCACGGTGGATACTTCGCTGGTCAGCACGGATCACATCAATAATGCCAACACGATGAATGCCGTGTGGGACATCAATGCGCGGCTCGGTCGCGCAGTGCTGAATCCCTCCGAGCGGCAGAGCGCTTCCAATGTATTGGTGCCTAGCATTGAGGACGCGGGATTGCCGGTGAAAGGGGATGGCAAGGACTGGCGGCACACACCGCGCGTGCTCGTGGATGGATCGGACTCGATCGGTGCCTTCGGCGCATTGGCCCGCGTGTATCTGAACATCGGCACATTCTATGAGGAATGGTCCACGTGCCATAACCCACTCATCGGCTATCGTCCGCAGCGACCGTTCGGCCTCGCCATCTGTCAGCGCAATTCGGTGTACTGGCAGGTGAACGAAAAATACCGCACGCCCTATCTTGCGGCGTTCTTCACCTTCAAGAACTTGGGCAGGAGCACCGAGGCAAGCGTCGCTGGCGATGGCGCACTGAAGCGCGCGATCCTGCCGCACACCAGCACGCCGCCGATGAAACTCGCCACGGCAAAGGATCCCGACGGCACGCCGAGCAAGGCGGCTGCGAAGATGCTCGCACTCGACACCGCCACCCAGCGCAAACATGGCCGCGAAGTGTGGCTGGATCACTGCGCCATCTGCCACTCCAGCAAGCAGCCGGAGGGCTTTGCGCTGAACTTTGAACGCAAGAAGGATGGCGCCACCTGGGATAAGCAGGCAGCGCCAAAGGATCATCATTACATATTGCCGATGGACAGCTCTGAATGGCTGGCCTTCAAGCGCAGCGAAGCCTACGGCGAATACAAGATGAGCCTGCGTCTGCTCGTCGATCAGGAGGGCAGGCCGAAACCGGGCGACCCCGAGGGCACTCCCGCCATCACGCTGAATGACGATCCAATCGAGAAGGATCATCCGTTCTGGAAGGATAACTTCCTTTCCGCCGAAATCCGCGTGCCTGTGACGCTCGTGGGCACCAACTCCGGGCGCGCGATGGCCACCAATGGCCTTGCCCATAACGTCTGGGATAACTTCACCTCGGAAACTTATAAGGAGCTGCCTGCGGTCGGCAACATCACCTATTTCAATCCGATCGCCGGCAAGGAGATGACCTATGCCGCGGCTGCCGGAGGGCGCGGCTATTATCGTCCCGCGACGAATATAGGGCTCTGGGCGACCGCACCGTTCCTGCACAACAACTCGATGGGCATCTATCTGGACGATCCTTCGGTGAAAGGCCGGCTGGTGCAGTTCGCGGATGGCATGCGCCGCATGCTATGGAAGGACCGGCGCGCGAGCCGTTCGCTCATTTTGTCCGACAAGGAACTGGCATGGCTGAATGAGGTGCAGGCCGGTGATGCGTCGAAGATCGATCCGGCCATCGTGGTCACGCGGCCGGGCGATCTGCGCGGCGGGCTTTCGAGTTCCGCCGCGGGCGACGCCGGGTTCATTTACCGGCTGCCGCAGGAGGCGAATGTGGAGTTCCCGGCTGTGTTTGCGCGTCCCTTGATCCAGGGCATCGCGGGCAAGGCCGTGATCTCGTTCCTGGCGCTGTGGCTGTGGGTAATCCTCGGCGTCCTCTATCTGCTGCTCGCGTGGAAGCGCAAGCCGCGTTACCTCGGGATCGTGCTGCTGCTGCTCGCTGTGCTCATCGCCGTGGGCATCGCGCTGACGGGGCTCGGAGGCGGCGGCAGCACGGTGGGCGCGCTGCTTATGGCGGCGTCGGGATTGCTCGAGTTTAGCTCGTGGCAGTGGTGGGCGTTCGCCATCGCGCTCGGCGTGTATGGCGTCATCTTCATCCAGGCCAGGCCGGATTGTGAGAAGACCGCGCGGCTGCTGCTCGGCCTGCTCCTGCTTGGGGCGGTGTTCGCCGTCATGCGGATCTCAAAATCCGTGCCTGTCACCATCATCGCGTTATTCATCGGTTGGATGATCTGGCGCAGGTCGCATCCGACCCTTGCGGGATTCTCGCGCGGGTTCTTCCTTGCGCTCACTGTAATCACGATCGGAATCGGTTATCTCGCAAACTGCTTCATCAATGGCCGCGCCATTGTCACGATTCCATTTGCCAATATCAAAATCGGCCCCCTCGACATCAAGGCAGGCCCGATCCCGCGCGGCACGCCGATCAACCTCATGATGAACATGGACCCGGCGTCGAAGAATGCGCCGAAGGCGCTCGTTTCACTGGTGCTGGCGATGGCTGACATCAAGAAGCAGGGGCTCACAGGGGACAAGGCGTGGGACGTCTTCAAGAGCAAGGCCGGACAATCGCTCATGGATGCCAGCAAGTGCCCGGACTTCGTGCTCGATCGCGGCCACCTATTCGGTGAAACGCTCGATCCGGATCCGGTGAAGAATGATCAGGCGAAGGAAGACCTGATCGCCTTCCTCAAGACGCTCTGAGCGACGTTCAGCCGCCCAATTCCACCTCTCTGCCCATGAGTGCGAATCCTAACTCCACCGCCTCCGCCTGCGTTGCCGATGAACAGGCATGGATCGCCAGTGCGAAGGAGCAATCCAGGTCATCGTTCGACTACATCATTGTCGGTTCCGGCGCGGGTGGCGGACCACTCGCGTGCAGGCTGGCGCTGGCGAAGAAGAAGGTGCTGCTCATCGAGGCTGGCGGAGACCCGAAGGAAGAACTGCGAAAGGCAGCGCAGGAAGATTTAGCTAAGCGCGGGAAAGACGCGAGGTTTCAGAATCCTGACCATGCCAGGATTCTGGGTGAAGCGCCGCTCTTTCACGGTGCTTCGACGGAGGAGCCCAGTCTTAGCTGGTCGTTCTCCGTCCGTCACTATGATGACGACGCGCAGCAGGCTGCGGATCACAAATATGATGCCACGCGCGATCCGTCTAATCCGGGGCATGTCGAATCAATCGCAGATCCAGCCGATCCGCTGCGGAAGATCCCGCTGGCCGGCTCGCCTGTCGGCAAGAAGGGAAAGGGCGGCATCTTCTATCCGCGCAGCGCTGGCATCGGCGGCTGCACCGCGCATCACGCGATGATTGTGATCCGGCCAAACGATCATGACTGGGATGAGATTGCGAAACTCACAAACGACTCATCGTGGAGTGCGAAGAACATGCAGCCTTACTTTGCGCGGATGGAGCAGTGTCTCTACGTGAAAGAATATGTCGGCATTCTTACGAAAGCGCTTGGCTGGCTTTTCAAAGGTTTCCTAGCGATCATGCGCTTCATCAATCCGAAGTCCGTGCTCGATGAAGGCGGCCACGGCAGCAAGGGCTGGCAGCCCACGAGTTTCATCTCGTTGCCGCTTGTCCGGAGGATCCAGAGGACCGACAGGATTCTGACCACGGTCCTGATCAATTCCGCCTTCAAGGTGGTGAAAGGCAGCGGCCCTCTCACCAAGGTGCTGAAGCGATTTTTCATCACGCTCGGCTTTATCCGCGCACTCGATCCAAATGACACGGCCACGCGCGAAAACAATCCCGACGGCGGCGTCTTTCTCATCCCCATGGGCACGGGCGGAGGGGGCGGTCCGGAAAACAATCCTGTCGTGGATGAACATGGCAATTCGCTCCGGGGCTGCCGCGTGGGCGTGCGCGAGTTCATTCTGAAGACGCAGAAGCAGGTCAACCCGCTGCCTGATACGGAAGGCCGGCTAATCGTGGAAAAAGGCGTTCACGTGAAGCGCGTGCTCTTTGACAACAGCACGCCGCCACGGGCCATCGGCGTCATCGGCGTGAAGGGCGATTATCTTTACCGTGCGAGTCCGAAACATCATCTCGCCAAGCCCGGTAAGGATGAGTCGTACTATGTGCGCCATTCCAAGAAGCAAAACGGCAAGACTGAACTGACCGCAGGCACTGCCGTGGGCGAAGTCATCCTTTGCGGCGGGGCATTCAATACCCCGCAGTTGCTCATGCTCAGCGGCATCGGACCGGCGGACCAACTCGCCGCACATGGCATCGTGCCGAAGGCCGTGCTGCCCGGCGTGGGCAGGAACCTGCAGGATCGCTATGAGGTCACGGTCGTCAGTGAACTCAATGACTCGTTCAAGTCACTCGACACGGTCGCATTTGATCCCGCCTCAACCACCGACAAGGTGCTCGCCGAATGGCGCAAGACCCGCACGGGACTCTATACTAGCAATGGTGGCACACTCGCCGTCATGCAGCGATCCAGCGCCGCCGACCCCGATCGTCCGGGTCCGGACCTGCTCACCTTCGGGGCGCCGGCCACATTCCGCGGCTATTACTGGAACTATTCGAAGCAACTGCTCCGTCCCTACAAGGACGCTCCAAATGATCAGAGCAATCTGTGGACGTGGGTAATTCTCAAGGCCTACACGCGCAACAATGGCGGCACCGTCCGCCTGCGCAGTGCGGATCCTTTCGACACGCCGGACATCTGTTTCCATTCATTCGAGGAAGGGCTCAAGCACGGCTCGGCCGAAGGTTGGGAACAGGATATCGATGCGCTTGCCGAGACGGTCGAAGCGATGCGCGCGATTAATTCGGTCCCCGGTTCCCCATTCAAGCGCGAGATCCAGCCGGCTGAGTACTGCGCCGAGAAGAAGCTGACGTTGCGCGAGTGGATCAAGAACGAGGCATGGGGGCACCACGCTTGCGGCACTTGCCGCATCGGCAGCGACAAGTGGCAGGCGAATGCGAGCGATCTCACGGACAAGAACGCGGTGCTCGACAGCCACTTCAGAGTACACGGCATCGCGGGATTGCGTGTCGTTGATGCGTCGGTATTCCCGAAGATCCCCGGCTATTTCATTCTCGCGCCCATTTTCATGATGAGCGAGAAGGCTGCGGAAACGTTCCTCAGCGAAGGCGTCAATAACATCTATCCCGAGGCGATTAGCGACTTTGAACTGAAGGCGATTCAAGCACGGCGCGCGCGCGCATGGGTGGACGACGATAACCGGTTGATCGAAGCAAAGCTGCGTCCTCAACCCGTGCAGGCGATGCCTGCCGCCGAGTCCGTCCCGGAAGAATGCCAGGGCGCGGTGAATGTCGCGTCCGAGCCCGTGCGGGTGGATGACCGCAAACCCACTCTCGCACGGGAAAGCATCGTGGGCCTCGCGCTCTCGGGCGGCGGCGTGCGAAGCGCGACGTTCGCACTCGGCGTGCTGCAGACGCTCGCCAGGAAAGGGAAGCT
>JBDSAR010000491.1:0-2256 GCA_039922035.1 Chthoniobacteraceae bacterium | reverse complement strand
TGGGATCGTCGCCGATGCCTTGGCCGGGATGCACGTTGCACTCGATGCAAAGCCCGTCCGCGCCGTACGCGATGGCGGCGAGCGCGGCAGCAGGGACATACGCCGCCTTGCCGACGGAATGCGAGGGATCCACAACGACCGGGGCCCAGGTGCGTTCCTTCAAAAGGGGGACGATGCTTTCATCCGGATGATTGCGGTAGCCGTCGAGCGTCGGCTGAGTACCGCGCGGGCAGAGGATCACGTTCGGATTGCCGAGTTGCACGATATATTCCGCCGCGGAGATGAACTCCTGCACGGAGCCGAGGTGCATGCCCCGTTTCAGCAGCACGCAAACGTCGCGGCCCGCGATGGCCTGGCCGATTTGCCGGAGCAGCGAATAGTTCAGCGCATTGCGCGCGCCGACCTGGAGGCAATGCACGCCGGCCTCGATCGCGAGCTTGAGATGCTCCTCGTCCATCACCTCGGTGTCCACGGGCAGGCCGGTCTGGCGGCTCGCCTCCATGAGCACAAGCAGCGCCTTCACGTCGCCCTGGTAGCTGTACGGGTTCGTGCGCGGCTTCCACACGCCGCCGCGGAGCGCGTGTGCGCCGGCTTCCTTCACCGCGTGCGCGGTCTCGATGGTGAGGTTGGGATTTTTCGGATCAATCGTGCATGGCCCGGCGCAGAAAAACGGCTCTGTCCCCAGGGTGACACCGCCCATTTTCACGCGATGCGAAGCGAGGCTGGAGCGGACGTCCATGAGCTTGTGCGGGCTCTGGATGCGGTCCACGCGATTGATGTAAGGCAGGCCCTCGATCTTCGTGACCATGTCGTCATTCCGCTCGTCGCCGACGATGGCATACACGCTGCGCTCCGCTCCTTTGATCACCATCACCTTGCAGCCGTAGGCCGTGAGAATGTCGGTGACTTCCTTGAGTTGTTCGTCGGAGAGCGCGTTGACGTTGGGGATGATCATGGTCGGAAAAAATGGGGCGTGAGGCTATCCGCCGCCCCGGCAGCGGCAAAGGTTTTCTCTGGCCCGGCCATGGGCCAAAAAAGAACCGCAGCGGGGCCGGGATGTGCTTTTACAGGTGTCCAAATCCACATTCGAACCATGGCACGGGAAATCAAACTCAACGGTCGCGAACTCGGCGTCATGCGCACGATCGGCTTCGGCCTCGGCTTGCTGGGTTCGGAAATCCAGGAGCGGACGAACATTGACCCGGAGGATCTGTGCGACGTCCTGAATACGCTCCTCGACATCGGATATCTGGAGACGCCGGCGATGAAGGAGCGCGTGTCGCTGCAGGAAATGCCGGCGGAAACTTTCGAGATCAATCCCAGCTACGCCTCGGATCTCAAGGTTGCAATGAGGCGGTGATGCTGGAGCGTCCCACCTCGATCAGGGCGTTGCCGGAGCGACGCCCTCCATGTCGTGCTCGGCGAAGAGTTGGCGGATCACGTCCTCGATCGGCGGCTCCTGCACGTTCAGATCCGTGATCGGGAAACGCCCGAGCACCTCGCGGCACACTTCCGTCGTCTTTGCACGAGGCACGCGCAGGCGGACCGTGTGGCCGAGCGTCTCCACGACTTCGCCGAACGCCGTCAGATCGCCCGGCGCGGTGTCGCCGAAGGTGAAGCCGATGATCTTGTGCGTCGCGTATTTCTCGATGACTTGCGCGAGCGGGCCGTCGAAAAAGATCTTCCCGTGATCAATGATGATCACCCGCGGGCAGAGCGCCTCGATGTCGCCCATGTAGTGGCTCGTGAGCATGGTCACGATGCCGTGACCCTTGTTGTACTCGCGGAGAAAATCGCGCACTTTTTGCTGCGAGGTTACGTCGAGGCCGATGGTCGGCTCGTCGAGAAAAAGCACCTTGGGCGAATGCAGCAGCGCGGAGATGAGCTCCAGCTTCATCCGCTCGCCGAGGCTCAGTTCGCGCACCATCACGTCGAGCTTGTCCTTCACGTCGAGCATCTCCGTGAGCCCGCCGACCACGTCGCGGAAGCGCTTTTCCTCGATGCCGTAGATCGTGCGGTTCAGCTCCAGCGATTCGCGCGCGGGCAGGTCCCACCACAGCGCGTTCTTCTGCCCCATGAGCAGCGAGAACTGCCGCTTCAGCGCGTCCTCGCGTTTCCACGGCACGTGGCCGAGCACGCGCGCGTCGCCGCTGGTCGGATGCAGCAGGCCGCTGAGCATTTTCAGCACGGTCGTCTTGCCTGCGCCGTTCGGCCCGAGGAAACCGACGAACTCGCCCTCCTGGATGGAAAATCCCA
>JBDSAR010000490.1:0-2106 GCA_039922035.1 Chthoniobacteraceae bacterium | reverse complement strand
CGCTGCATCAACCGCACGATCGAATTTACCGCGAATGCGCGCCCGAGCGGCACGATCCGCGTGGACGGTGAGGACATCGCCGGGATGAAGAATGTGTATGAGCTGCGTCGCCGTGTCGGCATGGTCGCGCCGCTCCCCGTCGGCCTGCCGCTGAGCATCTACGACAACGTCGCCTTCGCCCCGCGCGCCGCCGGGATGAAGCGCAAGAGCGAACTCGATACGCTCGTGGAGAAATGCCTCACGCAGGCCGCGCTGTGGGATGAGGTGAAGGACCGCCTCGACTCCCTCGGCACGAAGCTCTCCGGCGGACAGCAGCAGCGCCTCACGATCGCGCGCGCACTTTCGCACAGCCCGGAGATTCTGTGCCTCGACGAATTCAGCATCGCGATCGACCCGGTGACGACGATGCGCATCGAGGATGTCCTCAAAGTCTTGAAAAAGGAGATGACCATCATCCTCGTGACCAACCTCGTGCAGCAGGCCCGCCGCCTCGCCGCGCGCACGATGTTCCTCTGGAACGGCGAGATCATCGAACTCGGCCCGACCGAGCAGCTCTTCGGCGAAAAGCCGAAGGACAAACGCACGTATGATTACGTGAACGGGATTTTCGGATGAGCGACGCACGCCTCAGCATCACGACCCGCGACCTGAAGCTCTGGTATGGAAAATTCCAGGCGCTGAAGGGCATCAACACGGACATCAAGCACGGCAAGATCACCTCGCTCATCGGGCCGAGCGGATGCGGCAAGACGACGCTGCTGCGCTGCTTCAACCGCGTGAACGAGCGCTACGGCAACGTCACCACGACCGGCGAGATCAAGCTGCTCGGCAAAAATATCTACGACGAGGATGTGTCGCTGATCGAGTTGCGCAAGGCGATCGGCATGGTCTTCCAGCGGCCGAATCCCCTGCCGCTTTCGATTTATGAAAATGTCGTCTTCGGCCTGCGCATCCACGCGGAGAAAAAGCCCTCGCGCAGCGAACTCGACGACGCCGTCGAGAAAGCACTCACCGAAGTCGGTCTCTGGGCGGACCTGAAGGATCGTCTCGACGACCGCGCCATCGGCCTCCAGCTCGAGCAGCAGCAGAAGCTCTGCATCGCGCGCCTTCTCCCTCTGAAGCCCGAGATCATCCTCATGGACGAGCCGTGCTCGGCGCTCGATGTGGACGGCACGCGCGCCATCGAGGACCTCATGTGGAGCCTCGCGGGCCGCTACACGATCGTCATCGTCACGCACAACATGGCGCAGGCCCGCCGCGCGAGCAACGAGACCATCTTCATGCTGCTCGGCGAACTCATCGAGCACGCGCGCACCGAGGATCTTTTCCTCACGCCCCGCGACAGCCGCACCTCGGAATACATCGAGGGCCGCTACGGTTAACCGCGACGCTTTCGCCGCGATTTTCCACTGGCGCTGGCGGGACATGCACAGTTCATTCCCGGCCCATGTTCAAAGCGCTCCGCATCCTTCTCGCCGCACTCGCGCTGATCAGCCCGCAACTTTCCCGGGCCGCCAGCCCGCAGGATCCGACCCAGCCTGGCGAAACGATCATCGTGTCCGGCGGTGTCTCGCTTTTCATCTGGGAAAAATACAAGGCGCAGCCGCACGACAAGTGGTGGATGAATTTCGTCCGCGCCGCGCAGATCCGCATCGCGCAAATCCAGCAGGCCAACCCGCAGCAGCCGATCACCTGGCTCATCTATCGTCCCGCCTACACCTCGCGTTCGCGGCAGGACGGACAGGACTACACCAGCGCGATCAATGCGATGGGATCCTCGATGCATGTGCGCATGATCTGGTTTGACCGGACTTCACAGCTCCTGAACTACCTCAATGCCGGCCAGCCGCGTGACCGGGTGAAAATCAACGACCTCGAGTTTTTCGTCCACAGCAACAAGGCCTGCTTCCTCTTCGACTACTCGAACGTCATCGACAGCGCATCGAAGGTCTGGCTGCACGAAAACGAACTCACCAAAATCAACCGCGGCATCTTCACGCAGGATGCGCTCGTGCGGAGCTGGGGCTGCCACACCGGTGAGAGCATGTCGTCGCGTTTCCGCTCCGCGACGGGCGTGACGATGTGGGGCCTCACCGGCAAGAGCCA
>JBDSAR010000489.1:0-2536 GCA_039922035.1 Chthoniobacteraceae bacterium | reverse complement strand
CCACAATGAGCAACCGGTTCGGATTGCTCAAGGCCTTGAACACCTCGGACGCCTGCCGGAAATCCGCCGGCGTTTTCGGCTTCTTGGTTTTGCGATTCACTTTCACGCTTTGATACTTTGCCAGTTTGCCAAGTATGTCAAGCGGCTGCTGCGTTTGACTCTCCTGCCCGGCGAGGGTGATGTTTTCACAGGAGGAATTTCCCTGGCAAACCGGGCGGCTCACAGTCCGTTCCGCCCCAGTTCGGCGACAGGAACTTTCCGCTCTTCGCCGAGCGCGCCGCGAACCGTGCGCCCGGCTGCGATCCCTTCGAAGGCGCGGTGACGAAGCGGGCAAACTTCACCAGTGCGGCGAAACGATGGCAAGGCGCGCAGCGTGTTTCGCAAAAGAGTGGTAGCGTCGCCATAGTGATCCTGAAAACATTCCAAAATATGAAACGTCCCTCCTTGGCTTTCCTCTCCGCCATTTCCTCCACCCTCATTCTCGCGGCTTGCGACAGACGACCACACGTCGCTGAAGCGGCACCCCCTGCCACGAGCACCCCGACCGCACCCGCGCCCCCCGCAGCTCCGGTGACTCTCGATGCAGCCAAACTCCGGAAAACCCTCGCCTCCGCAGGACCGGAAGAGCAGAGCCGCGCAGGCAAGGCCGCACAGGCAATCGAGGCGGAAGCCTACCCCGCCGCGCTCGATACTTTGGAAAAGCTGCTGGCCGAAGGGCACCTCACACCGGAGCAAAAGAACTTGGTGACCTCCTACATCGCGCAGCTCAAACAGGCGAAAAAGCAGAAGCCTTGATCGCAGCGGGCGCAGGCTCTGCCGCACCGGGTTGCCGCATTCGAGGAATCCGCCCGGTCTATGGACGCTCCTGTATGTTGCGCTGAGAAGGCGCGAGGAGCGATGGCTGCGCGAGAAATTCCCTGACTCCTCCGAATACGCCGCTCGAGTGAAGCGCCTTATCCCGTGGGCCTATTGAGACGCAGGGCTCGCGGTGGATGAATGTGGCGTCTGACGGCTCGGTTTGTTCGCCATGAAATAATGCACCGGCACCGGCATGCGGCTGATGAGCAGGCTCGCGATTTCTCCGGCCATGAGGGCGACGGCGAGGCCTTTGAAAATTGGGTCGGCGAGGATGACGCTCGCACCGACGACGACAGCGAGCGCGGTGAGGAGCATGGGGCGGGAGCGGACGGCGCCGGCGTCCACGACGGCTTCGGCGAGGCGTTGCTCGATGAAATCAACGAGGATGATCGAGTTGCGCACGCCGATGCCGGCGCGCCGTCACTTTCTATTTCCGACGGAATCTAACGAAGTAGTTTTCTTTCAGCACGTCTTTCACTTCGCCGACCTTCTCGAACCCGGCCGCGGCGATTTCGGACTCGAAGACTTCCTGTCCGGCGCGCACGTGGCCCATCACGAAGTCGCTGCTCTCACCGGGGATTCGCTTGAAGTCAATGAGCACCAGTTCACCGCCGGGCTTCAGTGCCTTGTGCAATGAAGCCAGGGTCGCCTGCGGGAACTCGAAGTGGTGATACGTATCGCAGATGAAGGCGAGATCGATGGAGCCCTCCGGCAATTCCACGCTGCGGTCTGTGCAGAGGATGGTCTCGACGTTGGCCGCGCTCGCCTTCAGTGCGAGAGCGCGGATGTGCTCGATGAAGTTCTTCGCGATATCGACGGCATAGACTTTTCCATTGCCGCCCACAGCCAACGCGAAAGGCACTGTGAACAGACCGGTGCCCGCGCCGATGTCGGCCATCTTCATGCCCGGCTTCAAAGCGACCGCCGCGATGATCTTCTCGCGCTGGTGGAAGATCTCGCGGCTCTCGGTTTCAAACTTCTGCGTCCACTCATCCACCTTCAGTTTGGGATCGCGGAATTTGTCATTGATGCCGGGTTTGACGCTGGTTTCCTGGGCGAAGACAGCGGTGCTGAAAAGCAGTGCGATGAGGACGGTGATGGTTTTCATGGTGGTGGAATTTTAACGAGTGGCAGTGCTGAACGTGCGCCACGATCCCGCGAGATTGCGGGCGCGGAAGCCGTGCTGCATCAGCAGCCGGCAGGCGAAATAGGAGCGCTGGCCGCTCAAGCAGGAGGCGATGATTTCGCGGTCGCGGGGCAGTTCGCCGAGGCGGGTGCGCAGTTCGTCGAGCGGGATGTGCATGGAGCCGGGGATGAATCCCTTGGCTCGCTCGTCGGCGCGGCGCACGTCGAGCACGAGTGACTTTGTGGGATCGAGCGTGCCGATCTCATCCCACTGCGCGAGCGCGACATCGCCGGCGAGGACGTTTTGCGCGGCCATGCCTGCGAGATTGACGGGATCTTTGGCCGAGCCAAACGGCGGCGCGTAGGCCAGCTCCAACTCGGCGAGATCGTGGACGGTCATCCCGGCTTTCAATGCGGTGGCGAAGACATCGAGGCGCTTGTCCACGCCATCACGGCCCACAGCTTGTGCGCCGAGCAGTTTGCCGGTATCGGGCGCGAAGAGCATCTTGATGGCGATAGGTTCAGAGCCCGGATAGTAGCCTGCGTGCGAGGC
>JBDSAR010000488.1:0-2351 GCA_039922035.1 Chthoniobacteraceae bacterium | reverse complement strand
GACCGACGTGCCATTTTCCAAAGTGCGCCGTCGCGTAGCCCTCGCGCTTCAACATCGAGGCGATGGTCACCTCCGACTCGGGCAACTGCGAAATCTGCTGCGGCGGGATCACCTTGCTGCCCGTCTCGGTGAAGCTGCTCTCCTTTCCGCCCTTGCCCTCACCGACGAAAGTCATGTGCAGTGCCGTCGGGCTTTTCCCTGTGAAGAGTGCCACGCGCGTCGGCGTGCAGCGCGGTGATGCCGCGTAAAAATTGGCAAAGCGCATCCCATCCGCCGCGAGTTTTTCGAGCGCGGGCGTCTTTGCAAGGGGACTCTTCGATCCCGGCACCGCGTCATCCATCTGCACGGAAGACGACGCCCATCCCTGCGCCTCGCCCATGATGATGACGAAATTCGGACGCGCATCCGTGCCAGTTCCGAAAAGGTGCGCGCCCATCGCCAGCCACGCGAGCACTGCGGCTGCGCGCATTTTTTTTGCGAAACAAAAGTCGAAGGTGAATCGTTCCGAGTTCATGTGTGGCGCGTTTATCGTGGTTGGATTTCGTAGGAAAAGGCGACCTCGTGGTTCCGGCGGCCGACACCCTCCTCGTCGGGCAGATACGAGCGCACGAGATCGGCGGTCACTTTCCCGGGAGTCACGCTGATTCGCATGTAGCCGGGAGCGCCGAGGATTTTCCCGCTCAGGTAGCCGTACTCCGCCGCTGTGCGAGGCATGGCGTTCGGATCGCCTCTGGCGGGATTCCCGGGCTGCGGCACTTCCTGATAGACGATGCCGTCGAGATCTTGCTTCGCGAAAATGTGGTCGTGGCCGTGGAAGACAATGCTCACGTGGTTCTGCACGAGGAGCTGGTGGATCGGCGCGGGCCAGCCGGGACGGTGTGCCGCGAAGCCATCAGTACCGTCCAAATTTCTCCCGCCCCACTCGAAAAACGGCGCGGCCTCCGAGCCGCCGCGTCCTTCGGGCGTGGCACCTCCCACGAGATGATGCAGGAAGACGAATTTGAACTTGGCCTTGCTGCCTTCGAGCGTGCGTCTGAGCCACTGATACTGCGCGTCGCCGAGCGAACGCGCCCAGTTGTCGTCGCGTGATTTTTTGCTGAACCAAAACGGATCGAGCGCGACGAACAGCGCATCACCCCACTCCCACGCGTAGTAATCCTGTAGCAGCCCAAGCTTCGGGTGCTTGTATTCGTTGCCGGTGTAGAAGCCGTCCGGGAATGGATTCGCGAAATACTTTTTCCGCATCATGTTTGACCACACGGCCTCGTCCTCGTCGCGGCGGCGTCCGCCCATTTCGCCGTCGTGATTTCCCAGCACGAGGAAGACCGGCGCGCTGTGTCCTATGAGTCCGAAGTAATGGCGCTGCGCGACATACTGCTTGGCCGCGAGTTCGTAGCGGCGGCGGTATTTGTCCGTCATGAACGTGTCGCCGAGATCGATGTGAAAATCCGGCGCATCGGAGAGCGAGTTCAGCAGCGAGCGTTCGAGCAGCCGCGGCTCGACCTTGTCGTCGAGGTGCGGATCAGCCTGCACGGTGAAGGTGAACGTGCGCCCCGGCGCGCGCTGCGTGCGAAAGGAATGCTCCGGCTCGGCAGTCCACGCGCCGATGCCTGCGCGCGTGCTCAGCCTGTAAAAATACTGCGTGTCGGCTTGCAGGCCGGTGAGCGCCACTTCCGCAGGCACGCCGGCCTTCAGCGCGAATGCGGCGGTCTTCGCGACTGGCGCACCCGCCTTTGGCCCAAATTGAATCACACCCTCGCGATCCGCATACGCAAGCACGCTCGCCGTCACGGAATTTTTCGTGGGACGCCCGAGCACCACATCGAGCGAATGCGCGGGCACGTCGGTTCGGAAGAGGCTTGCGAGATCCTCGACTGGCGCATCGCCGCCCTTGCCGCCCTTCGCGCGTCCGTCCTTTCCTCCTCTGCCACTCGGTGGGTTTTCATCCGCGGAAAATGCCAGGAGCGCCACGCCCACGAGGGCCGCCGATGCCACGATGCGTTGGAGGGGTATCATTGGAGTGCAGAGCAGTGCGCGCGGAAACTGGTTCGAACCGCACCCCGGACACTCCCGAAGGATTCGACTGAAGCCGAAACCACTTTCATCACGAGTAGCGTCTTCATTTGAAAGGTGCGCCGGTGACGTCGAGGTCGGGCTTCGTGTTCCAGCGTTTCGTCCAGCCGGCCTTCTCTGCCTTCGTGCGGAAAATCACGGTATTGTCGAGGTCGAGGTCGTCGCTCCAGACGAACTTTGCGCCTTTGAAATCCGCCTCGAAGTAGGGCTGCTTCGGGTTCACACGCTCCTCCGTGTATTCAGTGGCATTCGCCCACTTGCTGTCGTCGAAGTCCGTC
>JBDSAR010000487.1:0-8581 GCA_039922035.1 Chthoniobacteraceae bacterium | reverse complement strand
GCGGCGTCCTTCAGCCAGTAACCGGCGCATTTGACGATATCGAGTTTGCCGTTCGGATCGTCGGCGGGGCAGTGCTTGCCGGTCTTGTCGTGCGCGCCTGCGCCATGCACTTGGCCGTCGTTTTGCGCGACGTGAAAGTCGAAAGTCCACGGGCGCAGCTTGTCAGTCATCTTCGCGTAGGCGGCCCAAAATTCGGCGTCCGTCGCGCCGTCCTTGATGAGCGCGTGCTCGGGGGCGTTGTAGCCGAGGAGGTAGAGGTAGGTGTGCGCGAGGTCGGCTTGGAAGCCAACGGTCTTCGGCATGCCGACCGTTTCGAGCAGGTCGAGCATGTCCTTCCACGAATGCATACCCGCCCAGCAAATCTCGCCCTCAGCCGCGAGGCGCTCGCCATGCTGCTCGGCGATCTTGCCCGCTTCGCGGAAAGTCTCGGCGATTTTCGCGGTGTTCGCCGTCGGGTTCTCGCGCCACTTGTTCACGCCAAACTCGGCGGAATCGATCCGGATGACGCCATACTTGCGGACACCGTGTTTCTTGAAGATGCCACCGATGCGGCAGGCCATCTTCACCGCGCTGAGGAATTTCTCGCGCTGCGCCGCATCACCCATCGCGGAATCGCCGATGGTGCCGCCCCAGACGGGAGCCACGAGCGAGCCGACATTGAAGCCCTTGCTCGCGATGAGATCGGCGATTTTCATCAGCTCGTCGTCGCTCGCCTCGGGATTCGTGTGCGGGAGAAAGAGGAAGTAGTCGATGCCCTCAAACTTCTGGCCGTTGACGTTCGCGGCGGCGGTGAGGTCGAGCATGTGCTCGAGACTGATGGGCGGCTCCTGGCCTTCGCCGGTGCCTTTGCCGACGAGTCCGGGCCACATTGCATTGTGAAGTTTGGGAAGGGAATGGCTCATGATGAAAAGGAAGTTGAGAGGGCCGGGAGGCTATCCGCGAGCACTTGTGAGGCAATGCGAAAGTCGCCCCGCGCGAAGCTACGCGTCCAGCCGATACCCGAGCCCATGCACCGTGAGCAGATGCTCCGGTTCGCCCGGTTCGTCCTCGATTTTCTGCCGCAGCTTCACGATGAGCTGATCGAGCGTGCGCGTGGTGCCGTAGTATTCAATGCCCCAGACTTCGTTCAGGATCCTGTCGCGTGAGACGGCATTGCCAAGTTCGCGGTGCAGCAGCGCGAGGACGCTCAGTTCGCGGGGCGTGAGTTCGAATTTTTCCTTCCCCCGCACGCCACGCAGCGCCCTCGTCTCCACGCGCACTTTTCCAAACTTGATCTCATCCGGCACATCGCCCGCAGGCTCGCTCGCGAAGTCTGCACGCCGCAGCAGTGCCTGCACGCGCGCGAGGAGTTCGCGGAGTGAAAATGGTTTCGTCACGTAGTCGTCCGCACCGAGTTCAAGGCCGACCACCTTGTCGATTTCCTGACCTTTCGCGCTGAGCATGAGGACGGGCACGCGGCTCTTCGTCGCGCGGATTTCGCGGCAGATATCGTAGCCGCTTTTTCCGGGCAGCATGATGTCGAGCACCACGAGGTCGGGCTTGCGCTGCTTGAAAAGCGGGAGCGCCTCGGTGCCCGAACAGCAGTCGGTGACTTCGTAGCTCTCCGCGCGCAACGCCTCGCAAAGTCCGAGTCGGATGTGCGCGTCGTCCTCAACGATCAGGATGTGCTTTTTCATTTATACGATTTTGTCAGCCGCATTCTTTCCGGCGAGCGGCACGCGCAGCGTAAACCGGCTTCCCCCGCCTTCGCGATGCTCAAGTTTGATCTCGCCGCCGTGCTCGCGCACAATGCGCTGGGCGAGCGTGAGGCCGAGGCCGCTGCCCTGGATGCCGCTCGCGAGCGAGTCGTGCGCGCGGTAAAATGCCTCGAAGATTTTCTTCTCGTCGCCATCTGGCACGCCCATGCCGCGATCCAGCACGGAGACATTCACCCAGCCGTCGTCGAGCCAGGTGTGAAGCTCCACCTCCTTGCGTTCGATCGAATATTTCTCGGCATTCGAGATCAAATTCACGAGCACCTGTGCGAGTGCGTCGTCGTCACCGAGCACGGGATACGGGCCGGGTGCGGCTTCCCATCGCGTCGAAAATCCGGCCTCGCGCAGATGCAATTCCTGGCTTTCCCAAACGCGCGCAACAATGGCGTGCAGATCGAACGGCTTTCTTTCAAAGCGCTTCTGCTTGCGGCCGATCTTTGCAAAATCGAGGACGTTGTTGATCAGCCGTGTGAGCCGCTCCGCCTCGACGGTGATGATGCGCAAGTATTGCCCCTGCTTTTCCGGCGGCTGCGGGCGATCGTGCATCAGCTCGGCAAACATGCGGATGCTCGTGAGCGGCGTCTTCAGCTCGTGCGAGACGTTCGAGACGAAATCCGTCTTCTGCTGAGCGAGCGCGAGCTGCCTGCGCGCATCCGCCACGACGAGCCAGCCGCCGAACGCGATCAGCGCCACCGCGCCCGCGATGGTGAATGCGAGCGTGCGCCACAGCCCGCGCGCACTTTCCGCCAGCGCAGTCGGGCTCGCGAGATAGAGCGCAGCCTCCCAGTGGGGCAGTGCCTCGCCGATTTCGCTCGCGACGAAGGGATGCTTCCAGTCGCGCGCAGCCGCATCCGCGGGCTGCGTCGCGACGGGCTTGCCACGATCATCGAGCAGCGCGAGCACGAACTCCGGCTTTGACTCCAGCGCCGCACGATTGCCGCGCGAGAGCGAGCTGTGCCGCTCCAGAACGTCTTTCCACAGCTCTGAAAAATGCCCGGCCTCGACGAGGCATCCGAACACCATCTCTGGCGCTTCGGGCGGGCGCACCCAGAAGATGAGGTTCAGCTTGTCCTGCACGAAACGCGCGACCAGTCCGTCGTCGCCCTCCTCGGTGATGCTGCGGAATTCCGCCGTCTCCGGGAGAACCGTGGACAGCGCCGCACTCTGTGCACCGAGCAACTGCTGCGGTTCCACCTGGCGGTTGATGCTGTTGTTCAAAGTGAGCGTGCCGCTGCCGCTCTTGGTCACAGGCGACTGATCGGCGATTGGCTCGTCGTTTTTTTGCGCGCTCCGCATCATGTCGGACTTGCGGGCAGCCTCCACTGACATCGGTGCGGCGGCGGCTGGCTGCGGTTGTGGTGCAGGCGCATTTTTTGCCAGGGCCTTGAAGGACTTCGACTGCGCCATGATTTCCTTCGGCATTGCGACCGGCGCGGCTGGCGCTGGTGCCGGCATCGGTTCCGGATTCCGCGCCGCGGATCCGGGTTTCAATTCGGCCATCCGGCTTGGGGCAGGGGCGGGTGCATCCGCTGAGAAAGCGGAAGATGTATTCGCACGGTCCTTGTTCACGGGCTTTGCCGCCATCGCTTTGGGAAGCGGAGCGTTGGCCGTTCTGAGATCGTCAATCGTGCCCGTGGGTTTCTTTGTGGGTTCAGCGGGATCGGCCATCTGCGCAGCCTTCATCTTCCATTCTCCCTGCTCCCGCCTGAGTGCGCTGCTCTTGCTCTTGTCATACGCACCAGTGGCCGGGGCATCCTTCGTTTCGGAATTCAGTTCGGGGTCGGGCATTTGCGCCAGATCTTTGGTCGGCTTGCCGGCTGCAGCGGCCACGCGACTGCGCGCCACGGGGTTCGCATCCGTCGGTTCGCTGGCCGGCATCAGTGTCGGAAGAAGCGCGGATTTCTCTGACGATGCGGAAAAAAGGACCGGGCTCTCCTGTCCCTGCTGCACCGGGGTTTTTGGCGGTGAAAAGAAGAGAGCCGCCGCACCGCCGGACACGCTGTTGGCCTGAAAGTTCCCGTTCAGATTTCTGGTGAGGTTTCGCGGGTCGGGTGTGGACATCACACCCGTAAAATCGAACGCGCTCACATTGGCGGGCACCTGGCGGTTCAACTGCACGCCACCGCCGAGCACAATGGTGTCCGTCGAACTCAAGCCAAGCGCATTGCCACCGTTGGCAGCCGTCCGCGTGATGAGCTGCTCCACGTTTGCGAGGCCATTGCTCAACTTTCCCTGAGCCCCGAGGAGCAGCGATTCATTCCCGAATGCGCCTCCCGAATTTCGGAGGGCGACGATCTCATTGTTGCCCGTTGCACCTTCGGGGAATTGCGCGCCGTCCTTGGCGGTGCCGGCGCTGTTTGTGACCAGTTGCGATGCATTGCCGGCATTCTGCGCCGCGAATGATTTGCCGCGGCTTTGTTCGAGCTTCGGATTGCGGTATGCATTGTTGTCGCCCGCCCAGTTGTAAACGATCGCCGGCTCCGTGCTCGTGAGAAAGCCGCCATTCCCGAGTAGAAAGCGCTGCAGATCCGGTTGCTTCGATGCAGCCGCGACGGACGGCGAGACGAGCTTGCCATCACGATTGATGGCAAAGCCCACGGATTTCACCGGCCACGCATCGGTGAGCGTGTTGGTAAAATCACGCGCGAGCGCCTCGGGGTCGCCCTTCGCGAGCAACCGGTGGACCGTGTCGCCAAAAGCGCGCCGCTCGGAGTCCACCGCGTCGCGCACGGTCACGGCGAGGGCCTCCGTCTCCTTCTGGTAAAGCTCCGCCGTCCTGCGCTCGAAGATGATCTGCTGTTCCTCGGCACTCCGCAACGCGAGCCAGCCGAGCACCACGCTCGGCAGCAGCACCGCGAACAGGAAAATCCAGACGCTTTTCTTCATCGTTGCACCTCACACTATGCGCGGTGCGATGCGCAGTGTCATGCTGCGGTGCGGAAATTGTAAAATTTTTGTCGCGCTTTCTCTACGCGCCGCAGGGCGATCCAGCGAGCTATGCTCCGGCGGAAGCGGTGGCCTTCGGCGACTTCCGGCGGAGCGAGTGCTTCACGAGTTGCGAGCCGAAATCCCAGATCGGGCCGGGGAACTTCCGGCACTCCGCGAGCACGGAATCGAGCGCGTTGACGAAGCGTGCGATCTCCTTTTCGCCCGTGACGAGCGGCGGGAGGATTTTCAGCACGTCCATCGAGTGCCCGGCGATCTGCGTGATGATGCGGTGCTTTTTGAAAAGCGTCGTGACGATCATCTGCGCGAAGAGCTCCGACTCGACCATGTGCAGAAGCTTCCAGCCCATCTTCGCCGCGAACTCCTTCGGCTGATGAAATTCGATCGCGATCATCATTCCGAGACCGCGCACTTCCTTGATCAGCGAATGCTTCTCCTTGAGCGCTTCGAGGCGGCTGCGGAGTTCCTCACCGTTCGCGCGCGCCTGCTCGACGAGGTTTTCATCGTCCATCACCTGCAGCGTCGCGAGGCCGCACGCCATCGCGAGATTGTTGCGACCGAACGTGGACGAGTGCACCACGCAGCGGTCCAGTCGGCTGAAAGTCTTCTGATACACCTCGCGCCGGGCGACGATTGCCGCGCACGGCACGTAGCCGCCGCTGAGCGATTTTGCGAGGGTGATGATGTCCGGCTCGAGGCCCCAGTGTTCGAATCCCCACCAGCGCCCCGTGCGGCCGAGACCGGTCTGCACTTCATCGCAAATGAGCAGCGTGCCCGTCTCGCGGCAAAGTTGCTGGGCCTTCACGTAAAAATCGTCACGTGGGAATTGCACGCCCTTGCCCTGCACGGGTTCGATGACGAGCGCGGCAACGTCGCGCTTTTCCAGCTTCGCCTTCAGCGCGGTGATGTCGCCCATCGAGACGCTCGAGCAGTTGTCCAGCAGCGGGCCGAAGCCTTCCTGGAAGTGCACATCGCCCATTACCGAAAGCGAACCGTTCGTGAGGCCGTGGAATGCCTTCTCCATCGAGACGAGGCCGGTGCGCCCCGTCGCGGCGCGCGCAAATTTGATGGCACCCTCCATCGCCTCGGTGCCCGAGTTGCAAAAGAAGACCGCGTTCAGGTGCGACGGCAATTTTTTCAGCAGCGCCTCAGCGAGAAGGCCGCTGAGCAGCGAGCAATCCATCTGCACCATGTTCGGCAGATCCATCTCCAGGACATCGCGGATGGCCCGCTGCACGACGGGGTGATTGCGCCCGATATTGAACACGCTGTAGCCGCTGAGGAAGTCGAGGTAGTCGTGTCCGTCGAGGTCGTAAAGATAGCACCCGCGCGCCTGCGCATACACGTGGTCGAATCCGATGATCCGCTGGACGGAGACCAGCGTGGAATTCAGGTGCTGCTCGTGGAGTTGGTAGTTTTCGCCGAGGCGAGTGGTGATGATGTTCTTGAGATCGAGCGGCATTGCGCGCGGACTTTACGCAGGCGAAGGCATAATGCGAGCGGCTTTTCCGTTGAGTCCGGCACGCGGATGGCTAAAGTCATGACCAGATGAAACCGGCAATCAACTACGAGGAAAAAATTGGCAAGACCGTGGGCCGGCGCACGGCGCCGAAAGACATGTTTGCCTATGGCATGGCGCTGCAAAAAAATGGCGCCGCGTTGGCAAAAGGACTGCGTCTTCGCGGCGTGCCAAAGGGCGTTTTCCGGTTTCGTTCCCACGAGGAAGCTGACGCATGGCTGATGAAACATCTGGTTCAGAACGCTCAGAGCTAGAGTCGCGCGCGCCGGATGAGGATGATCTTGTGGCGGTCTGCCGCCGTCTGAACGAACTGGGCGCACGCTATCTTGTCTGCGGCGGATTCGCGATCATCCACGCAGGGTATGCACGATTTACCGGCGATATCGATTTGCTCGTGGATGCCTCGCTGCAGAATGAAGCCAAGGTGTATTCCGCGCTGGAGGTTTTTCCGGACAAAGCGGTGCGCGCACTCAAACCCGGCGAGATCAGCGAATACACGGTGGTTCGCGTCGGAGACGAAGTGACCGTTGACCTCATGGCGTCGGCCAGCGGCATCGGGTTTGACGAGGCCGAGCCCCACATTGTCCGCAGCGAATTGCAGGGTGTCTCGATTCCGTTCGCCTCCCCGCTGCTGCTCTGGCGGATGAAATGCAACACGCATCGTGAGAAAGATCGCGGCGATCTTTATTTCCTCCGCCAACTCCTCGAGTCGCAGGGCATCACCCCGCCGGAGTGATGCGTGCCTACTTCGCCGGGATTTCGTTCAGCGTGTAATATGCAATCGGGTGCAGCACGGGCAGGCCGTCCGCGGAGCGCACGCCGTCGAAGTGGACCTCGTGGATGTTGCCCTGGATCAGTTTGTCGAAGGTGAGATGCACGGATTTTCCGTCGGCGGCGACGGTGGCTTTCGTGATTTTCGGGATGACGGAATCCACTTCGTCGCCACCGTAGGCCTCGCGGTAGGCGTAGGTGAACTGGCGCGCGGCGTAGCTCTTGATGTCACCCGCGGTCTTCGCGTCCACGGGCTGTGTGAACGTCAGTTCGAAGCCGTCGGGCTTCGCATGCATCTCGTGGACTTCGAAGGGCACCTTGCCGGTCCAGTCGAGGCGCTCGAATGAAAACCGCTGCCCGCCTTTTGCGCCCCAGCCGCGGTCGCTGCCGCCGGCGAAAAGCTGGCCTTTTTCATTCATGCGCCCGCCGATGAGGCCGGACTTGAAGCCCGCCCGGAACGGAAACACGACGCCCTGCTTGATGCCATTCACTTCCTCGATGAAGACACGCGAGATGTTCGAGTGGCTCTGGTCGGCGATGAACATCTGCTTTTTGAACGGGCCAAATTTTCCCTCGCTGAGATCTGGCACAATGAATGACGATGAGTTGCCGATTTTTCCATGCACCATGTACACGACCGGCGGGACGAGTTCCTTGATGCGCTTGCGCTCGGCGACCATGCGGTCGGGATCGGGGTCGCCTTTTTTCCGGCCCTTTTGGAATGCCTCCGGGATCGGATCGATCGGGCGCGGGCCCATGTTTGGCGCGAGGTCGTACCATTTGTTGCCATCGGGGTGGCCCTGGAATGTTCCGGGGATGAGGTGCTGCAGCGTACACGCGCCGTGCCACGGGCCCTGGTTGTCGGTGTAGTACACTTCGTTGTCGTAGTTCACGACGATGCCGCCGGGCGAGCGGATGCCGCTGCATGTCGGGACCATCGTGCCGTCGGGTTTCACGCGCACGCACCAGCCGCGGAATTCCGTCTGGCTGCTGAACGATCCCGTGAGGCAGAGCACGACCCAGATGTCGCCGTCTTTGTCAAAGCGCGAGCCGAACGCATACTCGTGGTAGTCGCCGCTCACGCCCCATTGGTCGCACACGGTCTCGAACTTGTCCGCGCGCCCGTCGCCGTTCGTGTCGGTGAGCCGCGCGACTTCGTAGCGGTTCGTGATGGTGAGCGACTTGTCCTTCCACGCGAGGCCCATCACCTCGTGCTGGCCCGAGGCGAAGAGCTGATACTTCACATTCGCCGCCTCGCTGTCCGCGTTGCTCACGGTCCAGATTTCGCCGCGGCGCGTGCCGACCGCGAGCTTGGCGTCGGGCAGCAGTTCGATGGAACTGACCTCGAGCGCGGTGCCCGGAGGCGTGCCAAAGGTGGTGATCTTGTAGTAGTCGGATTCCTTCGGATCTGCTGCGTGCAGCGCCGAGGCGGCGAGGATGATGCCGGAGAGGATGCGGAGAGTTTTCATGGGTCGGAAAAAGTTCGGTGTCGGCGGCTCAGTTCACTTTGCGTGGGCGTGGTGCGTTTGCCCGTTCGGCCATGAGTAGGAGATTTTGATTTCCGGGCGCAGCGGCACGATGAGGTTCCTGC
>JBDSAR010000486.1:0-16593 GCA_039922035.1 Chthoniobacteraceae bacterium | reverse complement strand
AAAAAATTCACACAAATCATGCAGGACTTTGTCGAAACACGAAGCACTCGTCCCACACGGCGAATCGGTCCCTCATTCAGCCACGATTCGGGAATGATGCGGGTTCCCTGAGGCGTTGGAGAGGGTTATGATTTCACCAATGAATTTTACCCTCGCCGTTTTCAGTGGGCTGCTGCTCACACCGCAGGCCGCGCTCCACTCCCCGGCATGTTCTCACGCACCAACTCGGTGTATGTCGAGGTGGAAAAAATTCAACGCTGAGCGTCGCGAATCATAATCATGAGACACACACTGACACTTCTCATCGCCGCCCTGCTGCTGGTTCCGACGGCAGCTTTCCAAGCGGCTGATTCGCCTAGCGACGCGAGCACCGAGCGACCGAGCATCCTGCTCTATTCCGGATGGCAGACGATCAATATTGGCGACATGGGGCACACGCTGGGCACGCTGCACATTCTGGAGCGGGAGTTGCCGGACGTGCCAGTCGTTTGGTGGGCGGTGAGTCTGAATGATGACGTGCGTCGGTTGCATGAGCGGCGATTTCCAAAGGTGCGCATCGTGCAGGGCACCGTGAATGAACAGGGCGAACCAAGCTCGGAGGAACTGCGTGAAGCGGCGCGGTCGGCCTCGCTCATCATGGCGAACTCGAAGCCCGGGCTCGCGACGCCTGCAATGCGGCTGGCGAAACATTTCGGCAAGTCTTGGGGTTGCTACGGGCATTCGCTGGATGCGGATACTTTTACGAAGCGGCCCGACCTCGTTCCGCAGTTCACCACGGCATCGTTCATCTTCTGCCGCGACACGCAGACGCTCGCCACGGTTAGAAAGGCGGTCATCACGGCGAAGCATGTCGCCTTCGGGCCGGATGGATGCTTTGGCATCGACGTGCGTGATGATGCGAAGGCGGATGCGTGGCTCGCGGCGCATGGGCTGAAGGCGAAGGAGTTCATCACGATCATGCTGCGCACGAACACGCCGAAGCACGCGACCAAGGACGACCCGCTCAATCCGCAGAAGCCCACGGCGGAACAGCAGCGCGAAGACGAGACCCGCGCGGCGAAGTTGCGCGAGGTGATGATCGCGTGGGTGCGGGAGACGGGACTTAAAATCGTGATCGCGCCGGAGGTGGACAAGGAGATCGCCCACAACAAGCGGCTGCTCTTTGATCCGCTGCCGGACGATGTGAAGGCGAAGGTGGTGCCGCGGGATAGATTCTGGCTGCCCGATGAAGCGGCGTCGGTGTTTGCCAAAGCGCGTGCCGTCGTATGTCACGAGCCGCACTCGTGCATCATCGCGCTGGCGATGGGCACGCCGATCCTGCATCCGAGTTCGCTCGTGCATGGGCCGAAGCGCGAGATATTCCGCGACATCGGCCTCGGAGAGTGGCTGCTCGATCTCGATGCGCAGCCCGCGAGCGATGTCACCGCGGCGCTGATGCGGATTCAACGCGATCCCGCTGCGGCTGCCGCGAAGGTGAAGAAGGCGATGGAGTTTGTCACTCTCCAGCAAGCCGCGACGATGCGCGTCGTTTCATCGGCTCTCACCCCATGAACCAACTACTCTTCTGCACCACTCTTACGAGCGGACTCTCTCGCGCTCTCGCATTTGCCGCCGTGCTATCCGCGTCGTGCTTTGCGGACATCACACTCGTAGCCGATGGCAAAATGCAGACGACCATCGTCGTGCCGGAGGGACTTTCAAAGCAGGTGGCGCTGCCAGCGACGAAGCTGCAGAAGGATTCGCAAAGTGTGCCGCTCGCGGCGGTGGAGCTGGCGGATGCCATCGAGAAGGTGGGCGGCGTGCGGCCCGTCATCGTCACGGAAACGCACAAAGGCGTTGCGCCGACCTCGTCGCGTATTTTTGTGGGGCCTTGCGAGGCGAGTCTGGCGCTGATGAAGGGCGAGATGCTGAAGGCGGAGGAGTTCGTGATTCGCACGCAGGGCAGCGATTTGCACATCCTCGGTGGCGACATCGCGCCGGGCGGCATGGTCTGCCAGGGGACGCTTTTTGGGGTGTATGATTTCATCGCGCGCGACCTCGGCGTGCGCTGGCTTTTTCCCGGCGAGCACGGCGAGGTGGTGCCGAAGCAGACGACGCTCAGCATCGCCGCCCTGAATCGCCGCGAGCAGCCGCGCATCGAGAAACGCAAGGTGCGGAACTCCGCGCTGACTCGTGAGGATGCCTTTGCACCCGTGCTCGAAAAATGGGGTCTCACCATCGCCGCATGGAAGGCCGCGCATGAGAGCGATGGCGCGTGGTATCGTCGCATGAGGCTCGGCCAGCGCATCGAGATCGACGGCGGCCATGCCTATGCAGGCTGGTGGGAAAAGTATGGCAAGGAGCACCCCGAGTGGTTCGCGCTGCAACCTGATGGTACGCGCACCCAGACGCCGGAACGCGAGCGCCTTTGCAAATCGAACCCGGCGCTGTGGGATGAGATCGCGCGCGTCAGAGGTGCCGATTTTAAAGCGCATCCCGAGAAGCTCACGGCGTCCATCTGCCCGAATGACGGTGGCAAAAACAAGTTCTGCATGTGCCCGCAGTGTCGCGCGCTTGATCCCGCGGACGCGCCGAAATTGCTCAATGATCCCAGCCTCATTGACCCGGCGACGAAGCTGCCTTTCCCCAAGTATCCTGCGCTGAGCGACCGCGTGTTCACCTTCTGCAACGAGATCGCCAAACGCGTGCGCGCCGAAGCGCCCGACCGCAGCCTCGTGGCCTATGCATATTCGGTCTATCGCACGCCGCCGATGAAGATGAAGCAGTTGGAGCCGAATCTCATCGTCGGCTACGTCGGCCTCGATCTCGCCGCCATCGACGCATGGTCAAAAATCGCGCCGCGACTTTTCATCCGTCCGAACGATCTCGGTCCCGCCATCGACCTCGGCATGCCGCGCAACAACGCCGTGCAACTCGCGCAGGCCGTGAGGTTCGCCGTCGAGCATCACGCCATCGGCTTCGACTTCGACAACGGCCATGGCAATTGGAGCAGCCACGGACTCGACTACTACGTCCTCTGCAAAGCCCTGTGGAACCCCGACCTCGATGTCCGTGCCACCATCGCCGACTACTGCCGCGCCGCGTACGGCCGCGGAGCCGACGCCATGCTGCGCTATCACGACCACCTTGAGAAAATCAGCGATCAAGTCCGCGCCGATCCCGAACTCGGCGCACGTTCACCCAAGGCCGCCCGCCTGCGCCGCTACTACAGCGCCGAAGCCCTGACCGCGCTCGAAGCCGACCTCACCACCGCGACGCAAGCTATCGGCAACAGCGATCCTCACGCCCACGCCCGCGTGCAAATGGCCGCCGACAGCGTGAAGTATGCACGCCTCGTCACCGCGCTCCTCGAAGTCGCCCATGACAAAAAATCCGCGCTCTACACCGAGCGCCTTACCGCCGTGGAAGTGCATTTGAAAAGCAAAGTCCTCACCTCCGAACTCGCTCCGCTCCACAGCAACCGCTACCTCCGCACTGCACTGTCCTACGCGGAGCGTGAGGTGGAATGAGCGATCTTCATCAATTGCACACTCACACTCGTCATCGCCCTGCTGCTGGCGCCGCGGGCCGCGCTCGACGCCGCTGAGGCACCGAACCTGAGCGGTTTCACGTATGTGGCGCCCGACAGCGTGCGCGTCTCGACCCCGACCAACGACCACCCGCGTCGTGCAACCTTCGATGCAACGGACGTGACCTTGCGCGTGGATGACATGGACGATGGGCGCAAACTCGTGAAGCAGATCGAGCTGCCGGGCACTGGCGATCTCAAAGACATAGTCGCAGCCGCAAAAACCATTCCCGAAAACGCCCGGCGGCCCAGTGCTGCCTGGCGTTTTTTTGCTTTGGAAATTTTTATTGACCGCATTCTTACCCCCGAAAGATGCCAAATATCCTCGGAAGAAACTCAGCCAAAGCCAAAACATGAAACTTCACATTTTGTTTCTCATCGCTGGCGTCACTCTGCTCGGTTTTTGTGGAAAGGCTGACGCTGTCGGGATCACGCGTTTGACGAATACTAATACGAATGCCGTGACCTTGTCTGGGATTACCGGCGGCGACGCGGTCGTGGGCATCGACTACCGCCCGATTGATGGCCTGCTCATCGGACCCGGTTACAATTCGGCGACTGGCACGGCGCGGGTTTATTCGATCACCGCGGCGGGCGTGGCGACCAGCATCAATGGCAACACTCTGACTCTCGGCACTGGCCTTGCCCGGGTGACAGCGGATTTTAATCCGTTTGCAAATGCGATTCGCATCGTGACCAGCGGCGCGGGTGGCGCGAATAGCACCGCGTTTGGCAACAACAACTTTCGCATCGGGACGGGCGGCACGGGAGCACTCGTGACCGCCGCCGGCGATTTGAATCCCGCGAACACCGGCATCCGTGCGACCGCCTACTCGTGCAACAACGCGGGCGGCGGCACCAGCGGTGCCACGACGCTCATGAAATTGACGGCACTAACAATGTGCTCGTGAACCAGGGGAGCATTGACTTCTTCACCGGCAGCGGCACATCGCCGAACACCGGCACGCTCAGTTCGGTTGCCGCGCTCACAGGCGTGACCGGTTCCTCGATTGTCGGGTTTGACATTTATCAATGCACCCGGCACTGCGGCGTCCTCGGGAGGCGCGGCGTTTGTCGCGACCAGTACGACACTTAGTACCCTGAATTTGGCTACGGGTGCGGCAGCCTCATATGGGACGATCGGCTCGGGCCTCACGATTGTTGACGTCGCCACGGTCCCGGAACCCGGCAGCCTCGCCCTTTGCGCGATGGAGATTTTTACGGTTGCGGTTCGCCGCTCACGCCGCCGGGAATAGGTTCGGCGAAGTCGTGATGAGAGCGTTCACCGAATCGGCAAACGATTAATTGCCCGGCTCCGGCGCGTCCACGCGATCTTCGAAGCGCGTGAACTCCTTCAGGAAAGTGAGGGGCACATCGTCGGTGGGGCCGTTGCGCTGTTTGGCGATGATGAGCGTGGCTTTGCCTTCAGCCTCGGCCTTGGCCTCGTCGGTATCGGCGTAATAGACCTCGCGGATGAGGAGGCCCACCACGTCGGCATCCTGCTCGATGGTGCCGGATTCGCGAAGGTCGCTGAGGCGCGGGCGGCCCTTGGCTTCGCCAGTGCGGCCTTCGGGATTACGGTTAAGCTGCGCGAGCACGACGATGGGGATGTTCAGCTCCTTCGCGAGTGCCTTCAGCCCGGAGCTGATTTCTGCGATTTCAAGCTGGCGGTTGTCCTGAGCGCGGCGGCTCGAGCTGCGCAGGAGCTGGAGGTAATCAATAAAGATCGCCGCGATGTCGTGCTGGCTCTTCATCCGGCGCGCCTTGGCTCGCAGTTCCAAAATGGAAAGGCTGCTCGTGTCATCAATCAGGATTTTTGCCGACGCCAGCTTCGCCGCGCCCGCGGTGAGAGCGGGGAAGTCGCGGTCGCTCAGGAAGCCGTTGCGGATCGAGGCGAGGTTCACGCGCGCGATGGAGCACAGGAAGCGCTGCACGAGCTGCTGCGAACTCATTTCCAGCGAGAACACCGCGACCGCCTTGCCGAGTTCCACGGCGATGTGCTCCGCCATATTCATCGCGAATGCGGTTTTTCCCATCGAGGGCCGCGCCGCGATCACGAACATCTCCGCGCCGTGCAGCCCGTCCGTGAGCTGATCCAGCTTTTTGAATCCCGTGGACAGCCCGCTGATTTTCCCGCGGCTTTCGTACAGCTTGTTGATGTCTCCAATGGCCTTCATGACCATGTCCTTCAGGCTCGCCGTCTTGTCCTTGAAGCGGTCCTTCGCGATTTGGAAAATCTTCGTCTCCACCTCGTCGAGCAGGCCCGCCGTGTTGTCCTGCTCCTCGTAGCTGCGCGCGCTGTATTCGTTGCAGACTTTGATGATTTCCCGGAGCGTGTATTTCTCCAGCAGGATCTCAATGTAGTAGCCTGCATTCGCCGCCGTGGGCAGGAAGACGAAAAGATCGTTCAGTGCCGCCGGGCCGCCGATCTGGTCGAGCCGGTTCCGATCGCGCAGGTATTGCGCGATGGTGATGAAATCAATCGGCCGGTTTGCATTCCACAGCTCCAGCAGCGTCTCGAAAATCTCGCCGTGCGCGGGGATGTAAAAGCTCTCCTTCGTCACGCCGCTTTCCACGGCGAGGCCGATCACTTCCTTCGGTGCGAGCAGGATCGAGCTGAGCACCCCTTTCTCGGCGTCGGGAGCCTGTGGGAATTCCCGGTGAAAATCCGGTGGATAAGTCACCTTTCCCTTCAGGTCACTTCGGGGCTTGTTACCCCGGCTCTTCTCAGAACCCGGATTCCTTTGCGCGGAATCCTCAGCCATTGCGCACTATTCCTTGTGCTTGGCCTTCGTCTTGGCCTTGTAGCCACCGACGGTCTTCTCGGTTTTCTCACCTTCCTCGGCCACGGGCTTGGCGGCCACGGGCTGGGACTTCGGAGCAATGGTCACGCTCACCGTCGCGGTGATGTCGTGGTGGAGCTTGATCTCCACGTCGTGCTTGCCGGAATCCTTGATCGTCTTCGGGGAAATGCGATGGCGGTCGATCTCGATGTTGCCGCCGAGTTCGGCGCGAATCTTGTCCGCGATGTCCGCGGCCGTCACCGAGCCGAATGCCTTGCCGGTCTCGCCGGTCTCCAGTTCGAACGTCAGCTTCAGCTTGCCGATGCGGCGCGCCATGTCCTGCGCGTCGTTCAGTTCCGCGGCCTCACGCTCGGCGCGCTTCTTCTTCAGCACATTGACGCGATGCACGGCGCCCGAGGATTTCTCGATCGCCTTGCCCTGAGGCAGGAGAAAATTGCGGGCATAGCCAGACTTCACTTTGACGAGATCGGCTTCAGCGCCGAGGTGCGGCACTTTTTCGGTGAGGATGACTTCAATGGTAGGCATGGCGGAAAGTGGTTGGTTTGCGGTTGGAAAAAGGGTGGCGTTGATAGTCCTGCCCCAGCGCGATGTCAAAGGGCATTTTGCTTTTTGTCGCGCGCCAGTCGTGAGGACGGTGAATCACCCTGCCTGAGCCGGTTTTCAGCGGCGCTGTCCCGGCGAATCGCGCGGGACATCCGTGCCGAAGCTATTTTTTCGCGGCGGGAACGAGCGGATCGTTGCCGCCTTGGAAGCTGGGATTCTTGTCGAGTGCGACTTCCTCCTGCTTTTTCTCCGCCTTTGCCGTGGCATTCTCCGTCTCACGGAGTTTGGCGGTCGCTGCCGTCATCGCCTCGCGGGCATGGGACTCCGCCAAGGCAGTCGCGCGCTCCGCCTTCTCCAGCTTCTTACGCCATTCCGAGAGCGTCGGCTCGTTCTTCGAAGTGTGCTTCGCGGTCGTCGTCTCAGGGCCGGAATCCTCGGCAGTGCTCGGGGCTTTCGTCGCGAGCTGGCGGGTCTCCGCCGCGACGAGGGCTGTCCTTGCGTTGGTCTCCTCGTTCCGCTTGGCCACGGCCTCCTGTGCCTTTTTGTTGGCGTTCTGGAGGAGCCTGAGGCCGTCGCCCTTGAGTCGCTCCGCCTCGATTCGCAGGTTCAGCAGATCCAGCTCAAGTGCCGCTCGCTTCTTTTGCGCGGTGAGCAGTTCGAGCTGCTTGGTCGCATCGTCCGCAGCGGTGCCGACCTTCTGGATGCGTTTTTCGATCGCATCGATCTCGTCCGTTCCTTTTTTGAGATCCTCGTTCAGCCGATCCATCTCGATTTTCTTCGCGGTAACTCTCTGCTCGTAGTCGATCAGCTTTGCCTCATCGAGAAGTGTGCTGGCATTATGCTTGGACTTCGTTTCAGAGAATGCAGCGCGCGGGTTCGGGAATCCGAGGACACAGGCTGCGCAGACGGCGGTGGCGATGAAGGACGTGTTTAGGGCTTTCATGCCTTCTTCCTAGTCCGCAATTTCTTGCGATGGCAAGACGCGAGAGCGATATTTTCAGACGTTTTTTCGGGTGGATCCTGGATAAAAAGGGGGGGCGATTCCGTGCTTCGGATTGCGTCCCGAGCATCCGCTGACGCCAACCGGACTGATATGCGGCATCATCGCACCCACGCGTCGAGCGAGGGAGCCAGCGCTGCCGCGACATCCGCCGCGAGGACGGCAGCGAAGGCGCCGGCCACGACATCGAGCGTGTAGTGGGCCCGCAGGACGAGCACGATGAGCGCTTCCCCGAGCGCAATGATGGCCGCCGCGACTGCGAGCCACGGCGGTCCGAAATGCGCAGCCTCGATCGCGCCGAGCACCGCGAGGGCGGTGTGGCCGGAGAAAAAGAGATCGTTTCCGATATCGTACGTGACGAGCAGTGCCGGGAAGCCGGGGTTCCGCCAGATGATGCCGGGCGGCGGCGGGAGCGTGCAGAGGCTCTGGCACACCTGCCGCATGGAGAAGAGGATGATGATGGCGAGAAATGGCGCGAACGTGCTGCCGAAGATCGCGGCGCCGATGAGCGCGAGGCCGAACAGATCGATGAAGATCGAGCTGACGATGAGCGCCGTGTTGGCGGCGCGCGGGTTCTCGGAAAGGTGGCGGTGCCAGCGGGCCGTGAGATCGTGGACGACATCGCCGATGCCGTCCTTCGCCGCGGCCTTGCGCGCGATGAGTGACTGCGTCCAGAACCAGATGACGAGTGCGCCTGCGACGACGGCGGCACGGAGGCCGATGGCGTGCCAGGACAATGCGGCGAGGATGGTGCTCATAGGATTTCTCCGGCGGGCCGGGGAATGCGGCGGCGCGTCTTGCTTTCCGCGAGGAGGATTCCCAGCCGGCGCTGCAGTTCGTCCGCGAGCGGATCATTTTCCGCACCGCGATCCCGGGTCGGTGTGGCCTCGATGGCTTCGCCGATCGAGAGCACCGCGTGAAGCGGCGGGTGCGGACGGGCAGTGTCGGTGAGGTCCTCCTCGTAGCGCTCCACGGTTTCGAGAATGCGCTCGGGAGTCGGCGTTCCGTCGAGGTAATCCGCGGAGTAGCAGTGGAGCTGCTGCGCAAGGTAGAGGTCGGCGAACTGTCTCCACCGGCGCGTGGTTTCCTCCGCGGTGAGTCCGCCGCGGATCATGTCCGGCAGGATGGCGGAGCGCAGCCGCTTCACGCGCGCCATCGTATCGGGGTCGCCGCGGCCCGTGTTCCATTCGCGTTCGAGCGGCCCGAGCACGCACTCCAGCAGGCGCGGCAAGCGTTCACGCACCCGGCCGGATTGCGGCGCGCCGAGGTATTCGGTTTCCTTCAGCGCGACAAATGCCTGGCCGATTTTGACGATCCTTTCGCGCAACGGCAGATGCGCCTGCGGCTGCCACGCCAGCCGGGTCTCGATGTCCTGCAGCACGGGCGTGATGGTTGCTGCGAGATCGCCCTCGAAGAAGTAGCGGACGAAAATCGGATGCACCACGACCTTGCCCGGCTTTGCGGAAGCCGCACGCTGTTTCGCCGCCGCGCGCGCGATGAATGACACGCCGTCCATGAGGTTCAGCAGGCGGTCGTTGTTCCGCGTGACGATGCCTTCCGGAAAAATGAGGAGCGGAAACTGCGCCTCGGCGAGGATGCGGACGGCACATTTCAGCGATTCGCGATCCAGCCCTTCGCGATAGACGCTGAAGCCTCCGATGTGCTGCAGCAGAAAGCCCGGCACGCGGCTTTGCTTGAAAAGGTGCCAGCTCGCCATCGCATGAAACGGCCGGTTGATCTTGTCGGAGAGCATCCCGAGCATCAGGGGGTCGCAGGGCCGGGAGTGGTTCGACGCCAGCAGCACGCCGGAGCCCGCATCGAGCGAAGCGCGCAGACGTTCCACTCCGGTGAACTCCCACGACATCACGCCGTAGTTTTTCCGAAGCTGGCTCGGCCACCACCAGCGGATGAGCCGCCACACGAGCGCACTGTGGCGCGGCGGCACGAAACGGTAGGGCTCGGTGAAGATGAGTTTTTGCACGACGTTTTTTTTGGGTGCTTCAGCGCAGGAATTACAGCCCGTCAGCAAATTTCTGCATCGCTTCCTCCTGCTTCGCGATGCTCTCGACAAGACGGAACTGTGTCCGGCACCGATCCAGATTATGCTGCGGGCGGTGGACCCGGAAATACACGTCGCCCATGAGGAAGTCCGTGAGGAAGCGCAGGCCGATGGTGAGCGTGATGAGCCGGCCGCTGAATGCGATCAGCGCGCGCTCGTTCTTCGTGAGGAATTTTCCCGCGGTGCCGACGTATCCGCGTGCGAGCGCCTTGAACATCGGCATCTGCATCCGCACTTTGGAAAGATCCAGTTCGTCCTCCATCGTCGGGCTCGTGGTGGTGCGCACCATGTCTCCGAAATCGTAGAGCGGCGTGCCGGGCATCACGGTATCGAGATCCACGACGCACATCGCCTTCCGCGTCTCCGTGTCGAGCATCACGTTGTTGAATTTCGTATCGTTGTGCGTGATTCGTTCCGGGATGCGTTTCTTCGCGAGCGCGTTCAGCACGACATCCACGGTCGCCTCCTGCTTCAGCGCCCACGCGATCTCCGCCTTCGCTGCGGCGGCGCGGTTCGCCTTGTCAGTGTGCATCGCGGCGACCAGCGCGTCGAAGCGCCGGCGCGTGTTGTGAAAATGCGGGATCGTCTCGGCGAGCCGCTTGCCCGGCAGATCCACGAGCAGGCTCTGGAATTCCCCGAACGCGCGTCCCGCCTCGAACGCCTGCGCCACCGTCTCCACCGCCTCAAAGGTCCGCACGCGCTCGATGAACACAAACGTCCGCCAGTATTCGCCCTCGTCGGTCCTGTGAAAGGACGCGCCGCCATTCGTTGGCACCACCGTGAGCGCGCGGCGCGTGAGATCCTTCACGCCCGCGGCTGCGAGCTTGCTGCGCAGGTGCGTCGTCACGCGCATCAGATTGTCCATCACACCCGCGGGATCCTTGAACACCTCGTGATTGATGCGCTGATGAATGTAGCGCACCTGCGTGCCGCCCTGGTCGTACGTCGCCGTGTAGGTCTCGTTGATGTGCCCGACTTTGCATGCTTCTGCGTGAAGGATCTCGCCGTGGATTTGGAACTGGCGCGAGATGCCGGGCAGGTGCGGGAGGGTGTTGCGTTGCATCGCGCGAGGAAAATGAAACTCTCGCGTTAGCGCAAGCGTCCTGCATGTCGCTGCAGCATCAGCCTCCGGCATGCAATGTATCGAAGCTGATACAATTCGCGGGTTCCCTCGTGAAGGGTGCTGGGTTTCGTTGCCGAAAGGATGAAATATCTGAGTAATTCCAAATCCCAGTGCGATGCCGCCCCCGCGCGCGGCCTTGAGCGCCGCGCTTGAGTGCATCTGGCAACGGAATTAGAATGCAAAAAATAACATGCGCGTATTAGTCATCGAAGACGAACTCCAGCTTGCGCGGCACGTCACCAGCGCGCTGTTCCGCAGCGGGCATGAGGCGAAGGCGGCACACGACGGGGCGGAAGGGCTGCGCGCTGCCGTCGAGCATCCGCCGGATCTCATCGTGCTCGATCTGAATCTGCCGAGTCTCGATGGATTCAGCGTCCTCGCGAAACTCAAGGAGGCACGCTGCCCCTCGCGCGTGCTCATCCTCACGGCACGCGGCGACGTGGCCAGCCGCGTGCAGGGCCTGAAGTCCGGCGCGGACGACTATCTTGCAAAGCCTTTCTCCATGGATGAACTGCTCGCCCGCGTGGAGGCGCTCGGCCGCCGCGGCGCGACGCCCACAGCGGCGGATTGGCTGGAAGTGGCGGATCTGCGCATGGACGTGCAGCATCGGCGGGTGACGCGCGATGGCGGGGCACTGACGCTTTCTCCGCGCGAGTTCGACGTGCTCCACGTGCTCATGCAGGAGCCGGGCCGCATCTTTTCCCGCACCGAGTTGTGCGAGCAGGTCTGGCAGCGCGAGCACGAATACGACATGCGCACGGTGGACATCGTCATCGGCCGGCTGCGCAAGAAAGTGGACACCGGCTTTGCCGAGTCGCTCATCCACACGATCCGCGCCGTGGGCTACACGGTCAGCGCTTCGAGCACCGCGCCGGCAAAAACACCGACCTCCGCACATTCATGAAAGTCCTCCCTGTCATCGCACTCCTCGTCGCGGCGCCCCTCACGCATTCCGTCGCGGACACCGCGATCGAGGGCCGTGTGGAATTGCCAAAAAGCCGCCACGCCCCGGTCGCCAGCAAGCGCTACGAGATCGTCTCCAAGGGCGGCGTGCTCGCGCCGTATCCCGCGTTTGCGGTCGTGTATCTGGAAGGCGAATTTCCGCGGCCGGCCTCGCTGCCGGTGCAGCAGATGGTGCAGAAAAATCTCGCCTTCGACACAGCCATGATGCCGGTGCGCATCGGCACGAAGATCGAGTTTCCGAACCTCGACGACACGCCGCACAACATCTTCTCGTTTTCGCCCGTGAAGCGGTTCGACCTCGGCCGCTACACGGCGAGCGAGCGGCCCATCCCGTCGCAGACGTTCGACAAGCCCGGCCTCGTCACACTCCGCTGCGACATCCACGAACACATGCGCGCCCTCGTGCTCGTGCTCGACACGCCGCACTTTGTGAAGACGGACAACGACGGCCATTTTCGACTCGGCGGCCTGCCTCCCGGCAGCTACAGGCTCAAGGCATGGATCGACAGCAAGACCACGTTCGAGCGCCCGGTGCAGGTGAAAGCCGGGACGACACTGCGCGTTGATTTTCCGTGATCGCACCCGAAACCGGCCCGGACAAGGGAGTGACTGCATTCCGCAGGAGACTCCTCGCGGGGATGGTGTTCGTGATCGTGGCGCTCACAGCCGGCGGCCTGTATCTCGCCGAGCGAACCGTCTCCGCTGAGACACAGCACGCCTTTCACCGGGCATTCGCATCCGAACTCGAGCTGATGCGGACCGTGCGCGAAATCCGCCACGCCTCGATCGAGGAACGTTGCCGCGCGCTGGTGCGCAAGCCCCGCATCCACGCCGCGCTCGAGGACAACGCGCTCGACATGCTTTACCCGAGCGCTGGCGACGAACTCGGTGACGTCCTTGCGGACAAGGAGCCGCCCGGCGAGCCTTTCGCCCGCCACTCGATCCACGCGAGGTTCTACCGTTTTCTGGATGCACAGGGCAAAGTGCTCCCTGCGGCGAATGCTCCCGCCGTCGGCGTGATGCAGGCGACCGAGGAAAGGCGCCTCGCTTTTGCGATACTGCCGCGGGAGGAGCAGGACGGCTACCTGTGGAGACAGGGCGAAAGTGCAGCGGGCGAAGTGGTGGAACTCATCGTCACGCCGATCCTTTCCACGGAAAATGGCGAGGCGATCTCCGCACTCGTCGCGGGCTTCCCGATGAGCGGGGAAAAGCACCGCAGCGCCGGGATGCAGAGCGGCATCTGGCTGGAGGACCGCCTGCACATGCCAACGCTCGCCGATCCGGTGCGTGCCGTGGTCGGCACGGAGGTCGCCCGCGCCATCGCCCGTGGCACCGGTGCCGCTGCGCAGGGCATCCCGGTGCGCGCCGGCGCCGCGGAGCACCTCGTCTTTTTCGAGAGGCTGAATCCCGGCTCGCTCTTTCCCGCCGCATACCAGGTCGGCGTCTATCCGCTCGCGGCACTGCATGCGCAGCAATTCCAGTTGCGATGGAAGGCCGCCGCAGCGGGGCTGGCTTTGCTAATGTTGGGCATCGCAGCCAGTTTCTATATTTCCGCGCGGCTGGCCGTGCCCGTGCGCGAACTGGCGGTCGTCTCCGAGGAAAATCGCGTGCTGCGTGAACGCGCTGAGAGCGCGCTCAAGGTCACGAGCGAGGAGTTGCAGCGCACGGCGCGCTTTTCCGCCGATGCGTCGCATCAGCTCAAGACGCCGGTGGCCGTGATGCGTGCGGGCCTCGACGAACTGCTCGCACGCGAGGATCTCTCCACCTCCGTGCGCGACGAACTCTCGCTGCTTGTCCACCAGACCTTCCGGATCACGAGCATCATCGAGGATCTGCTGCTGCTTTCGCGGCTCGATTCCGGCAGGCTTCAGCCGGAACTTTCCCCCGTGGACCTCACGCACGTGGTGGACACATGCGTGGATGATCTGCACCTGCTGAATGACTCGATGGATCTTGAGGTGGAACTGGACGTACCTTCCCCGTTGCGCATCTCCGGCGAAAAACGCTACACGATGCTCATCGTGCAGAACCTTGTTGAAAACGCGCACAAGTACAACCTCCCGAACGGCCGCATCCGCATCAGTGCCCGCGAGGAGGAAGGCATGGTCGTGCTCCGGGTCGGCAACAACGCGCATCCGATTCCGGCCGGATCCCGGGAGCACATCTTCGAGCGCTTTCACCGCGCCGCCGTCGGCGAAAATGTGCCCGGCCACGGCCTCGGGCTGAATGTCGCCCGCGAACTGGCCCGGCTCCACGGCGGCGATCTGCGCCTCGTGCGCTCGGACGGGGAGTGGACGGAATTCGAGGCCACCTTCCGCCCAGCGCATCCGGCCGCTGCCATCCACGCGACCGCATGAGCAAGGCCAGCCTCCTTTGCGCGTGCCTCGCAGCCCTCGCAACAGCAGGGCTGCGCTCCGAGGATTTCATCGATCGAGTGGATGAGGCGCTCACGATTTCGGCCTGGAAGGACCGTGTGCGTCTGCGCCTCAGCGGCACGCTCGACCTTGAATACTATCATTTGGATCAGCCGGTCTCCGGCCTGTTTGACACCAGACAGCAGGATCTTTTCAACCCGCGCCTCACTTTCTTCCTCGATGTGCAGATCGGTCCGCACCTCTACGCGTTCATGCAGGCGCGGGTGGATCGCGGCTTCGATCCCACTTCCGGAAATGCCACGGTGCGCGCCGACGAATACGCGCTCCGATTCACGCCTTGGGATGACGGACGCCTGAGCGTGCAGGTCGGTAAGTTTGCCCCCGTGATAGGCAACTGGATGTCGCGCCACCTCTCGTGGGACAACCCCTTCATCACCGCGCCGATCCCGTACGACTACGTGACCGCCGCGTCGGACATCGAGGTGCCTAAGTCCGCCCTCGATTTCATCGCCGGCCAGAGCGAGGGCAGCTATGAATACAACCCGGTGATCTGGAATGCGGCCTACGGCACCGGCGTGAGTGTCTCCGGGCAGATTGGAAAATTTGAATATGCCGCCGAGGCAAAAAACTCGGCACTGTCGTCGCGTCCAAAATCGTGGGACGCGACGGACAGGGGATTCGAGCATCCCACGGTGAACGCCAGGCTGGGAGTCCGGCCGAACAATCTATGGAAGCTCGGTGTCTCCGCAAGCTATGGCCCGTATCTGCGCGAGCAGACCCGCGTGGATCTCCCTGCTGGCCGCGGCATCGGTGACTACAATCAGATTGTGCTCGGACAGGACATTAGCTTTGCCTGGCATCATCTTCAGCTATGGGCCGAATTCTACGAGACGCGATTTGAAGTTCCCAATGCGGGGAACGCCGACACCCTAGCCTACTATCTGGAGGCAAAATATAAGTTCACGCCGGAGTTTTTCGCAGCGCTGCGCTGGAACCAGCAGCTTTTTGCGAATATCCCCGACGGCTTCGGCGGATTCGCCGCTTGGGGGCGGGATGTCTGGCGCATGGACTTCGCGCTGGCCTACCGTTTCACGCCGCACATGCAGGTCAAGCTGCAGCATAGCCTCGAGCACGAGACCTCCGGCCCACGGAACTACAGGAATATTTTTGCGGCGCAGTTCACGCTGCGCTTTTGAGAGCGTGTTGAAAAAGTCCCGGAGGAGTTTCACGCAGAGGCGCAAAGGCTCAAAGCTCCCTTCGTGAAAGCCTCCTCCTTTGCGGCTTTGCGACTTTGCGTGAGCCGCTTTTTCAACATGCTCTGAGTGATCGACGATGGCGGGACTGCTTTCGCAGGCTCGTCGTCAGAGGGCAGTCAGCGGGTGAAAGGGAATCCGATCCTGCCCTCGGTGTGACGGGGTATGTAACAGTTCCGATACGGTGGAGTATTTGCCGATGGCTTCGAAGCGGCTGAAAAGGAGCGCGTCACCAAGACGACCTCACTCACAAAAAACAAACATATGAAACTCAAACTCCACCACACTGGCTCCGCGGCATACGCCCGCGGTCACACAGCATCACAAGCGACGGGCACCCGTTTGAGGCGGCTTTTCGCGCCGGCAATGGTCGTCGCCTGTGCGCTGCTGGCAAACACTGCTGTCGATGCGCAGGACTACCACTCAAACGATGTGACGCCCGCAGGCGCCACAGCCGGCAAACTCACCGCCGCCTCCGGCGGCAAGCAGGTCGGTGGCTCGCAGGGCGCCGGCTACGGCAGCCCGCACGCGCTGCTGCTTTCGGGTAATGCGCTCACCGGCGTGGATCTGAATCCCGCCACCGCCTTCTACTCGCTGGCCACCTGCATGGACGACGCCCAGCAAGGCGGCTGGGCTTACATGCCCACGGGCATCCATGCTCTTGTGTGGTCGGGCTCGTCATCGTCTTATGCGGACCTTAACCCGAGCGGTTATAACTTCTCCTATTGCCTCGGCGTCCACAATGGCGAGCAGGTCGGCTATGCGCAGCAACAGAGCTACTTCATCTCCGCGTCCCACGCCTACTGCTGGCACGGCACCGCGACGAGCGGTGTGGATTTGCATTCCGGCATCTATCCGTTCTCGCGGGCGGTGGCTTGCCACGATGGCGAGGAAGTCGGCTACGT
>JBDSAR010000485.1:0-7702 GCA_039922035.1 Chthoniobacteraceae bacterium | reverse complement strand
GTCCGCGATTTGTCGTCGGGATTATACACCGCGATGGCGTGGCCACCGTGCTGACGGACGACGGTGAAGCACGGCACGTCGGTGGGGCCGTCGCCGATGTAGATCATATGCTCGAACGGCACGGGCCGCAGATCGGGCGGCATGTGGTCGTTCACATCCTGCGAGTGGTCGAGCATGCCCTTGTTGATCCGGAAGAGGAACTGCGTCTTCTGCGTGTGGCTGATGACGCGCTTCGGGAATGCGATGCGCCCGCCGGAATCCTCGGCAAATTCGCAGGCAAAAATCGCGCGCACATGCGGCGCAAGGCGCGAGCCTTCGAGCAGGGATTTGATGCCGCTGCTGATGATGTAGTGCTCGACCTTGATGCCGAGCATCTCGTGCTCCGGGCGCAGCAGGCCGGTCCTGAACTCCTCGAACATCTCCGGGAGGCCAGGGTAAAATTTCAGCCCCGCGCCGAGATCGCGCAGTTGTTTGTTCGTCGGGCGATCCATCCCGAGGCAGTCGAGCAGTGCCTTCAGGTACGCGAGCTCATTGTCATAGCCCTCGTCGCGGACGAGCGCGTGGCAGCGCTGCCAGAATTTCGGAGGATCGATGCCGAACGAGGGAAAGATCACCTCGTCCTGCATGTAGTTCGGCGAAAGCGTCTGATCGTAATCGAAGACGATCGCGATGGTGTTTTGAGGCACGGCCATGCCCAGAGAATCGGCGGAACGGAAACGGAGTGCGATGCAATTTCTGTCCGAGAAAAGCTCAGGCGGTGATGTCCGCGAGCGCCGGCGCGAGCTCGGGAAAGCGGAAGCCGAAACCGTGTCCGGTCGCAGCGGCGGGCAGCACGCGCTTGCTGTCGAGCAGCTCGCGGGAGAATTCGCCGAGCAGCAGGCGCAGCGCAAATCCGGGCACGGCGAAAAATGCAGGACGCCTTACACTGCGCGCGAGCGTGCGCGTGAAGTCCGCATTCCGCACGGGCCACGGCGCGGTGGCGTTCAGCGCGCCGCGCACGTCGAGATTTTCCACCGCGAAAAGTAGCAGGCTCGCGAGATCCTCGGCGTGAATCCACGACATCCACTGACGCCCGCTGCCGATGCGCGCGCCGAGGCCGATGCGAAAAAACGGGAGCATCATCCGCAGCGCACCGCCGCCTCGTCCGAGCACGAGGCCGATGCGCGTGCGGACGGTGCGGCAGTGCGACTCCGCGAGCATCGCCTCGTGCTCCCATTCGCGGCAGGTGTCGGCGAGGAAGCCCGCGCCGTGCGGCGACTCCTCGGTGAGTTCGGCCTCACCGCTGTCGCCGTAAAATCCGATCGCACTCGCGGAAACGAACACATCCGGCGGATGCGATGAGGCGCAGATTGCCTCCGCGATCCGCCGAGTGCCGAGGATGCGGCTGTCCCGGATGCGCTGCATTTTTCCGCGCGTCCACAGGCCCGCGACATTCTCACCTGCGAGGTGGAGCACGGCGTCGCAGCCGCTGAGATCGGGCGGTGCAGCCGCGGAGAATGCGCGCGTGCCGATGCAGTCATGCACGGTCTGGGCGGGGTTGCGCGTGAGTGCGATCACCTCGTAGCCGCGGCGCACGGCGAGTCGGATGACATGTCGGCCCACGAATCCCGTCGCGCCGGTGAGTGCGAGTTGCATCTTCGCAGTGCGCGTGCGCTAGAATTTCCTTTCCAGCCAGCCGTACGGGAAATGGTTTCCGGGGCAATCCGTCGGCCACTGCGGGGGATTGATATTCTTGTGCGCGCGCACTTCGGCAGGCTTGCCCTGGATTTTTCCGACCCGGCGGCGGAGGTAATCAATCAGTTCCGCAAGTGCATCAAGCTGACCCTGGCGCGGCGTGCTCACGTTGAAGTCGCCGACGAGGCAGATGCCGATGGCGATGTTGTTCAGGTAGTCGCTGTGGACGTGGCCGCCCTGGATCTGCCGGTGCCAGCGGTTGCCGATTTCGATCGCGCCCTCGCGTGTTGAGGTGCCGTTGCCGATGACGAAATGATACGCGAGACCGTTCACCATGTGCCGCACATTGCGGTGGTAGTGCTCGAATGCGGCGGCATTCCCCTGCCTCGTGCCGCTGTTGTGGACGACGATGTAGCGCCAGCGTCCGCTTTTCACAGGAGCGCGATCAATTTCGCGCTTCACTGCGCTGCTGAGGTAACGGGAGCTCCCGCCTCCTCCGCCGCTGCTGCCGCCGCCAAAGAGGCGTGACCAGACGCTTCGCGGCTTCGGCGCGGGCGTGGGCTCGGGTTCCACGTCCGGCTCGGCGACTGCACTCTCACGCACGACGATGTTCGCTTTCGGCGGTGCCGGAGTGATCGTCACGACAGGCAGCGGAGTGGGGCGCGGCGTCGGCCCGGGGGTGGGACGTGAGACGGGTTCGGGCGTCGGGCGCGGAGTGGCATGCGGCACCGGGGCAGTGCCAGAGGGAGTGGCGTGCGGCTTGGGCTTTGGCCCCGGTGCGGTCGAGGGCGGCGGCGTGTACGGAATCGTCGTCATCTCCTCGCGCGCCTTGAGGAATGCGCGGCGCTTTTCCTCGTCCGATTGCGGCTGCTGGGCAGGCAGGCGGAAGACGACGATGCAGAGCAGGGCAAGAAACAGGACTGAACGGTGGCGCACGGAACAGCACGCTATGAAGTCCGCAATCGCACCGCAAGTGCGGCGACAAATCGCAAGTGATGTTTTGCGGGGCACTGTGCGCGTGAGCTATCCTCCGCGCGTGAAACTCGAACTTCCCGCCGACCGCATCGCTGTGAAAATCTGCGGCATCACCAACCGTGACGATGCGCTCGCCGCGGTGGATGCCGGGGCGGACCTGCTCGGCTTCAACACGTGGAGCGGATCGAAACGGTTCATGAATCTCGGGAAAAATGCGGACTGGATCGCAGCCATCCCGCGTCCCGTCGTGCGCGTCGCGTTGCTCGTGAATGCGACGCCGGAGGAGACGCAGCGCGTCGCGGCATTCGGATGCGTGGACGCGCTGCAGTTTCACGGCGACGAGGATGCCGCCTTCTGCCGCTGGGCCGCCGGACTGGGAAAGCCGATTATCAAGGCGCTCCGTGCAAAGGATCGCGCCGTGCTCGAACACGCGGGGAATTTTTCCACGACGCACGTCCTGCTCGATGCGCACGTCCCCGGTGAATTCGGCGGGACCGGCGCCCGGGTGGATCTCGCGCTCGCGTGCGAGTTCAAGCGCTCGAATCCGGCGCTGTCGCTATGGCTCGCGGGTGGTCTCACGCCGGAAAATATCGGAGAGGCCGTCCGGGCCGTGCGCCCCGCCGTGGCGGATGTCTCCAGCGGCGTGGAATGCGAGCCGGGCAGAAAGGATGCCGCGAAGATGCGCGCGCTTGCGCAGGCAGCGAGGCGCGCGTGACATATCGTATATTCCGGGGAGCGTGGCCTGGCAGGAGCCAAGGTTGGCCCGCGTTCTGCTTTGGAAGGGCCACGATCCATGAAAACATCAGCCCTCACCCTTGCAAAACTCCATCGCACATTCGGCGCACTCATCGTCTCGGTGAGTGCCTCGCTCGCGCAAAATGCGGCCACTCCGGTCGCCGTAGCACCACCTGTCGCTCCGCCGGCGGTTGCGCCAATCGATCCGCCATCCGCACCGATCTCTCCCATCGCACCTCCGCCCGGCGGCACCCGCATCGGGGGTCCGGCCACGATCGAACCTCCGCTCCAGACGACTGGCACCCTGCCCGCCGGTGGCGCTCCCGCTCCCGGCGATCCCGCCGCCGGAGCAACTGGCCTCGCGCCAGGGACGATGGATATCGGCAATTCCCGGGTCAGCGAATTCCAGGGCGATGAAGTTTCGCTCGTGCTCCGCACCCTCGCGCGGCAGGCAAAGATGAACGTGGTGGTGAGCCCCGCAGTCACCGGCCAGATCACACTGCGCGTGGAGGACAAGACGCCCGCGCAGGTCATCCGCATCATCTGCCAGGCGAACGGCCTGATCATGGATGAGATGGAAAGCGTCACTTACATCAAGACCGTGGCGGAGAAACAGAAGGAGCCGACCGAATCGCTGCAATACACTTTCAGCTATGCAAAGGCCGTGGACATCGTGCCGCTTCTCAAATCGCAGCTCACCAGCGCAGACGCACCCCAAACGGACGTCCGCACGAACACGATTTTTTTCCGCGAGGGAAAGACGAATGCGGACAAGATCATGAAGTTCCTCAAGGGCGTTGATTCACCGACCAAGCAGGTGATGATCGAGGCCCGGCTCGTGGAAGTGACGGCAAATCCGAAGCAGAGCTATGGCATCAACTGGGGCGGTGTGGTCGGCAGTGCCGCAACCCCGATGCAGATCAAATACGGCGGATCAAACATCAGCAAGCCACCGCTGGAAGCGCCCACCAACGGCTCCTACACGCTGACCGACATGCTGAAGAAGGGAGCAAATACATCCAGCCTCGCAAACAGCGTCGCCGGGCAGTTCTCGATTCTCTCCGTCCAGCAGATGGCGCTCACCATACGGCTGCTCAACGAGGACAGCGATGCGGAATTCCTCGCAAACCCTCGCGTCGTCGCCGCCAACAACCAGAAGGCGACCATCAAGATCACACGGAACCAGCCCGTGCCGCAGTTGAACTTCAATGAGCAGACTGCCCAGGCGGTATTCGGCGGGTTTCAGGACAAGGAGTTCGGCAACACGCTCACCGTCACGCCTTCGATCAACAAGGATCAATACGTCTCGCTCATGGTGCAGCCCGAGATCAGCAACAAGGTCGGCGACGCCACCTTCACCTTCGGGGGCGCGACGGTCGCGAGCCCGATCATTGATAAGCGCACTTTCGACTCCAACGTGCTGATCCGCAGCGGCGAGACGCTCGCCATCGGCGGCCTCCTGCAGGATGAAATCACGAAAGGAAGCAGCAAGGTACCGATCATGGGGGACATCCCGCTCTTCGGGAAACTCTTCCAGGAGAAATTGAACACCCGGACCAAGCGGAACCTTCTCGTGTTCGTCACGCCCAACATCATCAACCAGGGCTACGGCACCGGGCTCGAACCGCAGATCAGCGGCCTTCAGAACACCGGCAATGAATTCGCGGATCCCAACGGCTGGAGGAACAACGCACGCGGCGCGATCCGGCTGAAGAAGACGCCCGACCAGCCTCTCGCCGCGCAGTATCCGGCTCCGAAGAGCCGAAGCATCGGCACAAAATACAAGGTGAACGCCGCCGCCCGCGAGTAGCGCGCCATTCGCCAGAAATCATTCACAGGACGCCGGCCAGCGATGGCCGGCGTCCTTTTTTTGTCAGGGTGCCTGGCCCCCCTCCGCGAGCCGCCGGAGATACGGAAAGGAATACAGGCCCGTCGAGTGACCGTCGCCCCAGGTCGGTTGCAGCGCGTAGCCACCGATCAACTGCCACCCGCGCAATTCGAAACTCGCAGGCGTGTGCCTCACCTCGGGCAGCACCACGCGGCCGAGCGCATCCGGCTCGCCGCAGCACGCGGCGCACGGGCATGATTCGCGGAACTTTTGCAGCAGAAGAAAGGACTCCCGTCCGTCACTCCACGCGATCGCGATTTCATCGCCGATAACGGCGACATTCAGGGGTTGCAGGCGTTCATTCATCGGCTTCAGTCTTCGTAGTTTCCCGCACCCGGCTGTGGCTTCCAAGTCTTGCCGCTGCGCTCTCCAAAAATCGCGGTACCCACGCGCACCAGCGTCGCGCCTTCCTCGATGGCGACGGCAAAATCCCCGCTCATCCCCATCGAGAGCTGCGGCAGGGAAATGCGGAACTCGCGTTCCAATTGGTCCCGCAGTTCGCGCAGCGTGACGAAAAATTTCCGCGCCATCTCTGCACGCGGCTGCGGTGGCGGGATGCACATGAGTCCCTCGATCGTCAGCCGCCTGAACGAGAGCAGTTCCTCGATCTGCCCGCGGATTTTCTCCGGCGAGAAACCAAACTTGCTCGCCTCGCCCGCCACATTCACCTCCAGCAGCACCCGCGGCAGCGCGCCGTCCTCCGCGGCGATTCGCTCGATGTCGCCCGCGATCTCGATCGAATCCACACCGTGGAAAAGCTCAAACAGCGGAAGCGCGTGGCGGATTTTGTTCCGCTGAAGATGGCCGATGAAGTGCCAGCGCGCACGGCCCGGCACGAGCGGGATTTTCGCCCGCGCCTCCTGCACTCGGCTCTCGCCGAAGATGCACTGCCCCGCATCCAGCACCGCGCTCACGGATTCCGGCGGGTGCGTCTTTGAGACCGCGATCAGCGTGACGTCGCCAGCCTCACGTCCGGCGCGTGCAGCAGCGACGGCGATCTCATTCTGCACGGCAGCCAGTCGGCCCTCGATGGATGGGTCTCCGGGAATTTGTTCGCCGGTTTCAGCACTCGCATTCATGGTCGCCGCTTGTTGCCCAACCGATTTTCAAAATGCACGTAGATTCGCTCAAAGTCTTCTGTGACCTCGTCGAGACCGCCAGTTTTTCAAAGGCGGCGACCGCGCACGGCATCACACAGAGCGCCGTGAGCCAGCAGGTCCGTGCGCTCGAGGCACGCTTCGGCTGCACGCTGCTCGAACGCAGCCGCAGTGGCGTCTCCGTGACTCCCGAGGGCAACGCATTTCTCGCCACGTGCCGCGAGATTCTCGCTGCGTGGAGCGCATTCGAGGCAAGGCTCAGCGCCCTCAAAAATGAGGTCTCCGGCGAACTGCGCATCGCCTCCATTTTCAGCATCGGCCTCCACGAACTCCCGCCGCGGCTCGCCGCCTTTCGCGCGCGGCATCCGCACGTCGCCGTGCAGGTGGACTACCGGCGATCCGTGCAGGTGTACGAGATGGTCGGCAACGGCGAGGCGCACATCGGCCTCGTCGCCTTTCCCACGAAGCGCCCGGGCATCACCTTCGAGATTTTCGACGAGGACACGCTGCTCGTCATCTGCCATCCGAGCCATCCGCTCGCCGCGAAAAAGCGGATCACGCTCGCGGCGCTCGCCGGGGAACAGTTCATCGGATTCGAGCCCGACACGCCGACGCGCAAGATGACCGACCGCTACCTCCGCAAGGCCGGGGTGAAAATCACGCCCGTGAATGAATTCGACAACATCGAGACCGTGAAACGCGCGGTGGAAATCGGCAGCGGCATTTCCATCGTGCCCGCCCGCACCGTCCCCGCGGAAATCAAAAGCGGCCAGCTCGCCTCGCTCGAAGTGGAGTCACCGCGCATGACACGGCCACTTGCAACGATCATCGCACGAAACCGCACCCGCCCGCCGGGCATGAAGGAATTCATCGCGATGCTGAGGGGAAGTTGAGAGGTTCTCCGCCACTCAACTCTCAACCCTCATCTCTCAACTCATGTCAGAATCAGCGCACATTGGCATCATCGGCGGCAGCGGCCTCTACCAGATTGATGGACTCACGAATATCACGCAGCACCTCGTGGAGACGCCGTTCGGCCTGCCGTCCGATGTGATTTTCGGAGGTCAGCTCGCTGGCCGGCAGGTTTTTTTCCTCCCGCGCCATGCACGCGGACATCGCCTCCTGCCGCACGAACTCCCGCACCGCGCGAACATCTGGGCGCTGCGCTCACTCGGCGTGCGCTTCGTGATCTGCGTCACCGCGGTAGGTTCACTGCAGGAAAAATACGCGCCGGAGGACATCGTGCTGCCGTCGCAGTTTTTCGATCGCACGAGCCAGATCCACACGTTCTTCGGCGGAGGAATCGTCGCGCACGCCGCCTTCGCCGAGCCCC
>JBDSAR010000484.1:0-3437 GCA_039922035.1 Chthoniobacteraceae bacterium | reverse complement strand
TGCCCGTGGACAGCGAGCACAACGCGATTTTCCAGTGCATCGAGGGGCGCAGCCCGGAGCAGGTGCGGCGCATCATCCTCACCGCGAGCGGCGGGCCGTTCCGCACGCTGCCCGCGGCGGATTTGGAACGCGTGACGAAGGCGCAGGCGCTGAAACACCCGACGTGGGTCATGGGCGCGAAGATCACGATTGATTCCGCGACGCTCTTCAACAAGGGCCTCGAAATGATCGAGGCGCGCTGGCTTTTCGACGTGGAGATGGCGCGCGTGGATGTGATTGTGCATCCGCAGAGCATCATCCACTCGATGGTGGAATTTGTGGATAACTCCGTGCTCGCGCAACTCAGCGCGACGGACATGTGCTTCCCGATCCAGTTTGCCGTGACATGGCCTGAGCGCGTGCCGAACCGCCTGCCGCCGCTCGATTTCACGAAGCTCGCCAAGCTCGAATTCGAAGCGCCGCGCACAAAAGATTTCCCCGCGCTCGATCTCGCACGCTGGGCCGGCACGGATGGCGGCACGCTGCCCTCCGTGATGAACGCCGCGAACGAAATCGCCGTCGCCGCGTTTCTCGAAGACCGCTGCGGTTTCCCCGCGATCTGGCGCACCGTCGAGAGCGTGATGCGCGCGCACACCGTGATCCCTCACGCATCGCTCGAGGAAATCATCGCCGCCGACACATGGGCTCGCGCGATCGCGGCGGAAAAAATCGCGGCCTTTGCGAGATAGAATTTGACGCGGCACGCGGATTGCCATACTAGGTATGGCATGAAGATGACCATGCACATTGATGAGAAGATCCTCGAGGAGGTGATGAACACCTTTGGCTGCGTCACCAAGACCGACGCGGTGGACTTTGCTCTGCGCGAATTGGTCCGGAAGAGGAAGCTGCGCGAATTTGGAAGGACCGGCCTCGGCCTCACGCCGGACGAACTCGCAAACGCCGTCCTGCCGGATTACGATCCCCTCGCGCTGAGGGCCGCCGAACCGCCGCCGCCAGTGCGCTATGGAAAACCTCGTCCTGGTAGATAGCTGCGTCTTCATCACGCTGCTGAAAACGCGGCGCGATCCGGGTGAGGAACTCATGGGGCGTCTGGATCTCACTGACCTCGCCACGTGCGGGATGGTGCGCCTCGAAGTGATCCGCGGCCTCGCCACCGTGCGTGCCTGTCAGCGGATGAACGCGTTTTTCGACGTGATGCAAAACGTGACGACCGACAACAAGCTCTGGGAGGATGCCTGCGAACTCGGCTGGCAGGTCACGCGCAAGGGCAATAACATGCCCGCGCAGGATCTCATCATCGCCACATGCGCGCTGCGCATCGGCGCCGCCGTGCTCACGTTCGACCGGCACTTCGACGCCATCCCCGGCCTCACCGTCGTGCATTCGCTCGATGAATTGCGCGGCATGAGCTGACCCGAGGTTCGTGTTGATGAACGCCGCGCGCCGCCTACTGTCCCACCCCTTCACATGGAAAAATTCTTCGCCGTCCTGAAAATCATCGGGATCCTCATCGAGGTCGTCCTCGTTTTTAATCTCCTTATCATCGTCCACGAACTGGGCCACTTTCTCGCGGCGAAATGGCGCGGGCTGCACATCGAGGGCTTTGGCATCTGGTTCGGAAAACCGATCTGGCAGAAGCGGATCGGCGGCGTGCTCTACAGCCTCGGGTGTATTCCGGCGGGCGGCTTTGTAAAATTGCCACAGCTGATGGATTCGGCGATCGAGGGTTCTGGCGAGTATGCCGCGAAGGATCTGCCGAAGCTCAAACCGGTGGACAAAATCATCGTGGCATTCGCAGGGCCGCTGTTCAGTTTTTTACTCGCGGCATTCTTCGCGATCATCGTCTGGCAGGTCGGACGGCCGGTCTCCGAGGCGGAGCGCACGACGACGATCGGCTACGTCGAGCCGAAGTCAGCGGCGGCGAAAATCGGACTGCAGGCCGGCGACGTGATTCTGAAGATCGACGGCTACGACGTGAAACGGTGGGCGGGCCAGAGCGATGATTCGGTGACCTGGCGAATCGCCGGCAGCGAGGACGAGAAAATCCGCCTCGAAGTAAAGCGCGGCAATGAGGTGCTGCAACTTGATGCAGTGGCCACCGTGGAGCCGACGAAATGGTATCAGAGGCGGGGCTTGCGACGCCTCGGTCTCGGGCCGGTGAGCCATCCCATGGTCGCCTCGGTGGGGAAGGGCAGTGCGGCGGAAAAGGCGGGCTTCAAGGCGAACGACGTTCTCGTGCGGGTCGGCGGCGAACCGATTTACGGAGACCACAGTATCGGGAGATGGGCCAAGGCGCATCCCGGCGAGCCTGTCGTGATCACCGTCGAGCGCGGTGCGAAGCAGGCGGATGGAAAATATCTGACGGCGGACATCCCCTTCGAGCCGCGCGGCCTGATCGTCGCGGGAGTTTTCGAGGGCAGCCCTGCTGCCGTGGCCGGGCTGAAAACAGGTGACCGCGTCCTTTCCGTGGACGGCAAGCCGATCCCGTTTGCCGAGTCATTCATTGAATATATCGGCAAGCACGAGGGCAAGAAGGTGGCACTCACAATCGAGCGCGGCACCGAGACAAAAGAACTGAACGTCGTGCCCGAATTGCCGCTGGAAATCGTTTCAGAAGCGCCGGGGGAAACCGTCGAGAAGCCGAACCCGAGCATCGGCATCAGCATTGAGCGCGGCGACGGGCTGGTGTTCGATCAGAAGGGCCGCATGTGGCCGATTTATCCGCTGCCCGGCGAGCAACTCAGCGACGCGGCAAAGCAGATTGCCGAGACGATGAAAAAGCTTTCGCCGACCTCGAATAGCCAGATCAGCATCCAGCACATGGGCGGCCCGGTGATGATGATGCGGATTTACTATCTCCTCTTCGAGAGCCCCGAAGGCTGGCGGCTCGTGCTGTGGTTCAGCGTCATCATCAACGTGAACCTCGCGCTAATGAACATGCTGCCCATCCCGCCGCTCGATGGCAGCCACATCACGCTGGCCCTCGTCGAACTCGTGCGTGGCAAACCGCCCGGCGCGCGCACGGCGAAGATGGTCGAGTGGGTGCAGATCGCCGGTACGCTGCTCGTGGTCGGCATGATGCTTTTCATCACGCTCTTCGACGTGCAGGATCTTTTCGGTGGAGGCGCGAAGAAGGCGCAGATGCGCTTCAAGCCGCGCACTGCGATCGAGAAACCGATGTAGCGTCGGACGCGAAATCAGGCTTCATATCCCGTTATGCAGCACTGCTCCTCGCTTTATCACTTCAGCCGTCGCGCCACGCGCGTCGTCCACGTCGGCAAAGTCGCCATCGGCGGCGACAACCCGGTCCGCGTGCAGTCCATGATCACGTGCGACACGATGGACACCGAGGCGTCCATCCAGCAGACGCTCGATCTTGTTGCAGTCGGCTGCGAGATCGTCCGCATCACCGCGCCGACGGTGAAGGACGCGGC
>JBDSAR010000483.1:0-6289 GCA_039922035.1 Chthoniobacteraceae bacterium | reverse complement strand
GCTGGACTGACAGCACGTGGCGAAAGGCTGCTCTCCTCCGCCGCAGGGCGTCCGTCGCCCCGATGCCTACGGACGAGGAGCCTTCCCGCCGCCGATGCTGAAGAGGTGCTTCTCCGTGCGGACATACATGCGTCCGCCTGAGACGGCGGGCGTGGAGTGGCAGATTTCCCCGAGCGGAAAGCGGTGCAGCACATTGAACTTTTCGCCCGCCTCGACGACGGCCAGTTCCCCTGTGGTGGAAACACAGAAGAGCCGGCCATCCACCCAGACCGGCGAGCCGAAGAAGTTCCCGCCGACGCGTTCCTGAAAACGGATTTCGCCATCCGGCGCGTGGAGGCAAGTGAGGATGCCGCCATCGCTCCAAAACCACGCGAGGTCGCCCACGACGACGCCCGTGGGCACATACGGAGCGGACTTCTTCATCTGGTAAGCCAGCTCCGGCTTTCCTGATGCGATCGAATCGCCCGCACGGACCGCGGTGACGGCGTTGCCTCCTCCGCCGCTGCCACTGGATCCAAAGATGATGTCCCCGGCGATGATGGGCGAACTCACGCTGCGTTTGTCGAACGCCTTCCCATATTCCCAGAGCACCTTGCCGGTGTCCGGCGCCACCGCATAAATGCCGTGCGCCTGGCTGTTGAAAATCAGCGACTGCCTGCCGTCCTTCGACTCCCGCACGCACGGCGTCGAGTAGGCGACCACGACGCTGCGGCGCGGCGTCTGCCAGATCGTGGCCCCGGTCCTTGCATCCACGGCCGTGATGAAACTCTTGCCGCTGCGCTCGCTCTTCGGGACGAATTCCATCCCATCCTGCTCGCCGCCGAGGATCACCTTGTCGCCGACGACGATGGGCGAAGTCCCGCAGGCGTGCTGGCTCACGAACGGACCGAAGTCCCGCTGCCAGATCACCGCGCCGCTGTGATCCAGCGCAGTGAGAAAGTAATGCTCCGGCTCGTTCCAGACGACATACACGCGGTCGGCAGTCACGGCGGGCGTGGCTGAGGCGAAGCTGTTCAATTTGTGCCGCGTGAATGGCGTGAGCGGAAAGTCGTGCCGCCAGAGCTGCTTTCCATCCGCGGCATTCAGGCAGACGACATTCAGCCCGCCGGCATCGTCACCCGTGCTCGTTAGAAAAATACGGTCGCCCCACACCACCGGCGAGGAATGGCCCACGCCGGGCAGATCGATTTTCCAGTTGATGTCCGCATCCGAGAGCTTCGTCGGAATCGTCTTCGCATGGCTGATGCCCGTGCCGTTCGGGCCGCGGAACCGCGTCCATTCCTGCGCGGAGGCGTGTGTCACGAGGAGCGCGAGTGCGGCTGCGGCCAGCGGGATTCGGAGGAGGAATTTCATTCGCATCGTCTGACATGCCGCTGGCGGCGGGGCAACATTCGATCGGGCGGCAGTGCCGGTGCGATTGCGATTCGCGGCGCACCCGCTAGCCTCGCCGCACGCCATGAAGATCACGGTCACTCCGCACGGAGGTTTGAAAATGAGCAGCATCGGGCTGGGCTGCGTGACGTTCGGGCGGGAGATCGACGAAGCGGCCGCGTTCGCGATGCTCGACCACGCGTTCGCGCGGGGGATTGTGTTCTTCGACACCGCCGCGGCATACGGGGATGGCGCATCGGAGCGCATCGTGGGAAAGTGGCTCGCATCGCGACAGCCCGCTCCCGGCTCTGTGTCTGTCGCCACGAAAATCCTGCCGCCTTACGATCCGGCGTGCATCACGGAGCTGACTGCGCAGAGCCTGCAGCGGCTCGGCGTTGCGACGATCGATTTGCTGTATCTCCACCGCTGGGATGCCACGGCGGAATCGCCCGACGCGCTCGCAGCATTCGACGCCCTCGTGCAGACCGGCAGAGTGCGTGCGCTTGGCGCCAGCAATTTCAGCCGCGCGCAGCTTGCCACGTCGCTGGCATTGCAGGAACAGCACGGCTTGGGGCGGTTCGCTGTTGTGCAGAATAATCACAACCTCGCGGTGCGGGATGCCGGCGCGGACTTCCGGCAATTCTGCGCCGAGCGCGAAATCGCCATCGTGACCTACAGTCCGCTCGGCGCCGGATTTCTCACCGGCAAACACCGGCGCGGCGTGGAACCCGGCTCGCGCTTCGCGCTCATCCCGGGGCATCAGGACGTCTATTTCCACGAAGCAGCCTGGCAGCGGCTCGCGCGGCTCGAGGCAATCGCCGCCCGCACCGGCCACAGTCAGGCGCACCTCGCACTCGCGTGGGCGCTGCATCAGCCGGGTATTGCGTCGGTGCTCATCGGCGGGCGCACGCCGGCGCAGTTCGATCAGGCACTGGCGGCGCAGGCGTTCGATGACCCAGCGCTGTTCGCCGAGCTAGGCGCGGACTGAGACGGGCTGCGTCTGCGAATTGCCCGCGCCGGCGGCTCACCCGATCTTCTGCGACTGTCCCGTCTCTGCCGCCCGGTAGCAGGCGAACACGGTCTTCAGGACGTGCAGGCACTCGGCTCCGGTGACCGGCGGTAGTTCGAGATCGAGGCTCGCGCGGACGCACGCCTTCACCAGTGGCGTGTAGCTGACTGCATCCGGCGCACCATCGTATTTTTTCACCTGCGCCGGATTTTCCCGCGTGCTGAACCACTGCAGCGCCTCGCCGCCGTGCGGTTCGAGCTGCAGCCAGCCGTGCGAACCCCAGACCTTGATGTGCGAATGGTAGCCGCGATCGAGATAGTAGCCGCTGGTGATGGTGCCGAAGCTGCCGTTGTCGAATCGCAGCGCCATCGCCGCGGAGTCCTCGGCCTTCAGCGGCTGCCCGCCGACGATGCCGGTGAATCCCGCCGCCTCGACGATCTTCGAGCCCGTCATGTGCATGATGAGATCCAGCCAGTGAATGCCGAGCCAGATGAGATGCCCGCCGCCGGAACGCGCACGATCCGCAAACCACGCCTTCTGGTACGCCGGGCTCCTGAGCCGCGTCTGATCGGCGATGATGTGCAGTTCGCTGCCGTAGATTTTTCCGATCTGCCCCGACTCGATCAGAGTGCGCGCCGCCTGCACCGTCCCGCGCAGCCGGTTTGCGAACGCGAGCGTGAGATGCCGGTGCTTCATCTCCGACAGCCGCACGAGCGGCTCAAAGTCCTCGCCCTTCACACACGATGGCTTCTCCGCGAGCACGTGGCAGTTCGCCTCCAGCGCCGCGTGGATCACCGGCGGAGCTTTCACGGCTTCCATCGTCACAAGCGCGAGCGTTGCCTGATGCCCGGCGAGCGCCTTCGCATGATCCCGCTCGAAGCCCTTGAGCTTCGCGCCCAAGGTCTGCTTCGCCGCCGCTTCGCAGTCGCCGCTGGGATCCGCGACGATCACTGACTCGACTTCGTCCGTCACCGACAGCGCTTTCAAATACTCGCCCAAGTGCGCGCCGCCTGCATCGGTCAGGACTATGACAGTGGTTCTGGCCATCGGGCATCAAGACTAGTGTGCGGCTTATCGCCGTCAATCATCGCAGTGGCGTGCGGCTTTGCAAAAGCGGCGGCCGAGGCTCATCACTCCGGCGGAGTATGGCCGGCGGCGGAGCGGCATCCAAAATTTCGTCGCCACGGCATGACCACGGCAGCGCAATGCCTTGATTCCTTCGCTTGCCCCGAACGCATCTCATCAGTGATCAAAGCAATGCACCGCACATTGATTACTTCAAAATCCAATCACCACGTTCCCACCTCCCATTCATGAAACCCCACCACCTGCTCGCATCGCTGGCGCTTGTTGCGCTGACTGAAGTTCCCGCCTCGGCCGAAAACAATGTGCCGCCTCCCGGCTACACTGCGCTCTTTGACGGCAAATCGCTCTCGGGCTGGTATGGCTGGGGCACTCAGGATCCGACCGATCTCTGGAAGCTCACGCCGGAGGCACAGGCGGAGTACCGGAAGAAGTCCGTGGAAGGCGGGCTCGCGGACAAGAAGGGCGGCGCGCTGAATGATCACATCAACGCTCACTGGCGCGTGGAGAATCGTGAACTCGTGAACGACGGCAAGGGACTGTACGCGACGAGCGACAAGGACTACGGCGACTTTGAACTGCTGCTCGAATACAAGGCGCTGCCGGACGGCGACAGCGGCGTCTATTTGCGCGGCATCCCGCAGGTGCAGATCTGGGATTCCACAAAGGGCGATCCGCGCGGGCTCGGTCAGGACAAGGGTTCCGGCGGTCTCTGGAACAACAGTAAGGGCGCGCCCGGCAAGGATCCGTCCAAGAAAATGGACAAGCCGTTTGGAGAATGGAACACGTTCAAAATTCGGATGATTGGTGAGCGCGTCACAGTCGTGTTCAACGGCGAGACTGTGGTGGACAATGCGGTGCTGGAAAATTTCTTCGCCAACAAAAAAGCGGGCTACATCGCCTACGGCAAGCAACCGGCGAAGGACGCGAAGGCGGAGACCAAACTGCCAAACGGGTTCATGCGCGACCCGGCTTTTCCGAAAGGCCCGATCCAACTCCAGACGCACGGCAGCGAAATTCGCTGGCGGAACATTTTCATCCACGAGATCACGCCCGAGGAGGCTGACAAGGAATTGCGCGCGCGCAGCGACAGCAAAGGATTCGTGGAACTCGTGAACGGCAAGGATCTGAGCAACTGGCAGAATGCCGTGGACAGCTATGAAATGAAGAACGGCGCGATCGTCTGCAAACCGAAGAAGGGCGGCGACCTTCTCTCGAAGGAGGAATACGAGGACTGCATCATCAGGGTGGAGTTCAAGCTGCCGCACGCCGGCAACAACGGCATCGCGCTGCGCACACCGCTCGGGGGTCATTCCGCCAGCGATGGCTTTGAAATCCAGGTGCTCGATAGCGACGGCTACAACGAGGACCACAAGGATCACCCGCTGCTTCCCACTCAATACCACGGTTCGCTCTATCACTGCGTCGGCGCAAAGCACGGCTACCTGCGCCCTGTCGGCGAGTGGAACTACGAGGAGATCGAAGTCCGCGGACAGAAAATCACGGTGACGCTCAACGGCACAAAGATCCTCGACGTGGACTGCGACACCTTCGACCGCAGCCAGATTCCGCATCCGCCGAAAGGCCTCGATCACCGGAAAGGCTACATCGGTTTCGCCGGTCACAACGACCCGGTGGAGTTCCGCAGCTTCAAGGTGAAGCGGCTGAACTGAGTGAGCTTGCCTTTGACCATCCGCACCATGAAACGATTCATCATTGCCTGCCTCGCCATCGCGATGGCGCTCTCTCTGCCGGGTCAAGCCGGGGACGTTTACGACATCGTGGTTTACGGCGGTACGTCCGGTGGCCTCGCGGCGGCAATCCAGTCAAAGCGACTGGGCAAATCCGTCGTGCTGATCGAACCGACGAAGTTCCTCGGAGGCCTGACCACGGGCGGCCTCGGAGCGACGGACATCGGGAACAAGAAAGCCATCGGCGGCATCTCGCGTGAATTTTACGGCCGCGTGTTCCAGCATTACGCGGATGCCGGACAATGGACGCGACAGACGCGCGAGGATTACTTTGCGAAAAGGCCGCATGGAAACACGGGCAGCGAAGACACCATGTGGACCTTCGAGCCGCATGTCGCGTCGAAGATCTATGATGACATGATCGCCGAGGCCGGAGTGAAGGTCATCTTCGGCGAGCGCCTGGATTTGAAGAAAGGCGTGATCAAAGAGGGGCCGCGCATCGTGAAGATCGTCATGGAGAGCGGCAGGGAGTTTGCCGGGAAGGTTTTCATCGATGCCACTTACGAGGGCGATCTCATGGCGAAGGCCGGCGTAAGCTATCACGTGGGGCGCGAGGCGAATTCCGTTTACGGGGAGTCGATCAACGGCGTGCAGGTGGCCCACACCATCCATCATCAATTCACGAAAAATGTGGATCCGTATGTGAAGCCGGGCGACCCATCGAGCGGATTGCTCCCAGGCATCGAGAAGGATCCGGGCGAGGAGTTCAGCGGCGACCGGAAAGTGCAGGCCTACAATTTCCGCATGTGCACCACCGATGTTCCGGAGAATCGCCGCGACTGGGAGAAGCCGGCGAACTATGACGAGCGGTGGTTTGAACTGGCGCTTCGCAATGTCGAGGCGGGCGATCTTCGCATCCCGTGGGCGCCCACCGGAATGCCGAATCGCAAGACCGACACGAACAACAACTTCGCCATCAGCACCGACTTCATCGGGCAAAACTGGGACTACCCCGATGCCGACTACGAGACGCGCGCGAGGATTTGGAAGGCGCATGAGGATTGGCAAAAGGGTCTCATGTGGACCTACGCGCACCATCCGCGTGTGCCCGAAAGTATCCGCGCTTCATTTCAAA
>JBDSAR010000482.1:0-7197 GCA_039922035.1 Chthoniobacteraceae bacterium | reverse complement strand
TGAAGACCGAAGTGCTGCCGACGAGCGTTTTCATCGAGCTCAGCGTCGGCCGTCTCGAAGCCGCCATCGCCGTCAGCCTGCTCATGGTCGCGCTCGCGCTCATCGTGCTCGTGGCCGTGCGCCTCGTAGGGGAAAGGGTATGATCCGGCTCGATTCCATCGCCTGGCGCGTCGGCGCGTTTCGTCTGGAAAATGTGAGCTTCACCGTGCCTCGAGGCCGCTACGCCGTGCTGATGGGCCGCACCGGCTGCGGCAAGACGACACTGATCGAAATCATCTGCGGCCTGCGCGCCCCGCGCTCCGGCCGCGTGATCATCGGAGGCCGTGACGTGACTCACGAGCCGCCCGCAGCCCGCGGCATCGGCTATGTGCCGCAGGATGGCGCGCTGTTTCCGACCTTCAGCGTGCGCGAGCAGATCGGCTTCGCACTGCGCCTGCGTCGGCGTCCCTCGGCTGAAATCAACACGCGCGTCGCGGAACTCGCGAACGAACTCGGCGTCGCACACCTCCTCGATCGCCTCCCGCAGAATCTCTCCGGCGGCGAACGCCAGCGCGTCGCCCTCGGCCGCGCGCTTGCCGCAAAGCCCAGTGTGCTCCTGCTCGACGAACCGCTCTCCGCGCTCGATGAGGAACTCCGCGACGACCTCGCCGCATTGCTCAAGCGCGTGCAGCGCGAGCACAGCATCACCGCGCTGCACATCACGCACAGCCGCGCCGAGTCCGCCACGCTCGCGGATGTCGTCTTCCGCCTCAGCGACGGACGCATCTGCGAGGTGCCCGCTGCACCGGCTGACTTCGATGGCTCCGAATCCCCCGGCGCAACGCAGCCATGAGCGATCTCACCCCCGAAGAACGCGCCATCTACGAGTGGCAGATGTGGCTCCCCGGCTTCGGCGAAGAAGGACAGCGCAAATTGAAATCCGCATCCGTCCTCATCTCGCGCGTCGGCGGTCTCGGCGGAGTCGTCGCGTATCAGCTCGCCGCGGCGGGTGTCGGCAGGCTCGTGCTCGCGATGGGCGGAAAGGTGAAGCCGAGCGATCTGCACCGCCACCTCCAGCAGTCGCACGACCGCATTGGCGAGCCGCGGCTCCCCGGTGTGGCGAAGCGTCTGCGCGAACTGAACCCGCGCGTGGAGGTGATCAGCATCGAGGAAAATGCGAGAGAGGAAAATGCAGACGCGCTCGTCGCGCAGGCGGACATCATTGTGGATGCCGCCCCGCTTTTCCCCGAACGCTACGCGCTGAATCGTGCGGCGGTCGCTGCAGAAAAACCGATGATCGAGTGCGCGATGTTTGCGCTTGAGGCGCACATCACGACAATCCTCCCCGGTCGCACGCCATGCCTGCGCTGCATCACACCGGAGCCGCCGCCGGATTGGAAACGCCAGTTCCCCGTGCTCGGCGCGGTCTCCGGCACTGTCGGCTGCCTCGCCGCAGTCGAGGTCGTGAAGCTCATCACCGGAATCGGCGAACCGCTCACCGGCACGCTGCTCACGATGGACCTCGGCACGATGCAATTCCGGCGGTTGAAGATTGCACGGCGCGCAGACTGTCCCGTTTGCGCTTCGTAGGCGCGTTCGGGAGAACGCGGACGTGAGCTTGCGCTCACGGCTACTCAATCCAGCGTCTGCCGGTAGCGCTTGATGCCGACCGTCATCATGATCACCGCGAAAAGCGCGATGGCCCAGATCTCGCGCGCGACATCCGCGAGGCCGTTTCCTTTCAGCAAAATGCCCCGGACGATCCGCAGGAAATGCGTGAGCGGAAAAACTTCGCCGATCACCTGCGCCCAATGTGGCATCCCGCGGAACGGGAACATGAAACCGGAAAGCAGAATCGAGGGCAGAAAGACGAAGAAGGTCATCTGCATCGCCTGAAGCTGATTTTTTGCGATGGTGGAAAAGGTGATGCCCATCGCCAAATTCGCTGCGATGAAAATGAGCGCGACGACGAGCAGAAGCGGGATGCTGCCGTGCATCGGCACATGGAAAAGCACGCGCGATGCGACGAGGATCACGGCCACCTGGATGTAGCCGATTGCGATGTAGGGCGTGATTTTCCCGATGAGCACCTCGCTGGGGCGCGTGGGCATCGCTAGCAGATTTTCCATCGTGCCGCGTTCGCGTTCGCGCGTGATGGCGAGGCCGGTGATCATGATCATCGTCATCGTGAGGATCACGCCCATGAGTCCGGGGACAATGTTGTATTGGGTGACGGTCTCGGGGTTGTAGAGCGCGTGGACGCGGATATCCACGGGCCCCGGCGTGGCATTGAGGAAGGCGAGGGGACCCTTGAGATCGTTTGCAAACGCGCCGCCGAGCAGCGGGCCGAGCGAGCCGAGCGCGATGCCGGTGGCGGAGGGATCGGTGGCGTCCGCCTCAATGAGGACGGTCGGACGGTCGCCGCGCAGGAGGTCGCGGCTGAAGTTCTGCGGAATGTTCACGACAAACTGCACCTGTCCGCGTGCGAGCAAGTCGCGGCCTTCGGCCTCGGTGCGGACTTGCTGCTTGAAGTCGTAGTAGGTGCTGTTTTGCAGCGCGTGGAGCAGCGTGCGCCCGTGCGGTCCGTCGTCGGCGAGGAGGATGGCGGCGGGCAGATGCCGGGGATCGGAATTGATCGCGTAGCCGAACAGCGTGAGCTGGAGCAGCGGGATGCCGAGCATCATCGCGAACGTGAGCCGGTCGCGGCGCATCTGCATGAACTCCTTCACGATGATCGCCCAGAGCCGCGCGAGTGAAAATGGAGGGTGCCGTTTCATCAGGAGATCATCTGCGGAAATTGTCCGGCGACTTTTCCATCAGGTGAATGAAAGCGTCCTCCAGTCCCGAGCGGATGCGCTGCCATTCGTGCGGCGGTTTGCGAAATGGCGCGATGGCCTGCTCCAGCGCTGCGTCATCGTCACCGCTCACGTGGAGCATGGTTCCAAACGCGACCGCCTGCTGCACACCAGGCCGCTTGCGAAGCTCATCCGCGAGGTGGATCAAGTCAGGCCCGGTGACGCTCCACGTCGTGAGCCGCACGTGCGTGATGACCTCGTCCACCGTGCCGTGCGTGAGCAGATTGCCATACGAAATGTAGGCGAGTCGGTGGCAACGCTCGGCTTCATCCATGTAGTGCGTGGTGATGAGGAACGTGAGTCCTTCGCCAGCGAGCACGTGGATCTGTTCCCAAAAGTCACGCCGCGCCTTCGGGTCCACGCCCGCGGTCGGCTCGTCGAGCAGCAGCAGCTTCGGCTGATGAATGAGGCATGCGGCGAGCGCGAGACGCTGCTTCCATCCGCCGGAAAGCTGACCGGCGAGCTGCTTCTCGCGACCGGCGAGGCCGAGCCGCTCGATACTCTCCTGTACGGCTTGCGCGCGATTTTTCACCGCATACATGCGCGCGACGAAATCAAGATTCTCCCGGATGCTCAGATCCTCCCAGAAGCTAAATTTCTGCGTCATGTAGCCGACGTGTCGTTTGATTTCCTCACTCTCGCGGATCACGTCGAACCCGAGGCAGGTGCCGCTCCCCGCGTCCGCGCGCAGCAGGCCGCAAAGCATGCGAATGAAGGTCGTCTTGCCACTGCCATTCGGCCCGAGGAAGCCGAAGATTTCACCGCGGCGGACCTGCAGCGCGATGTCGTTCACCACGGTCGTGCCGCCGAAGCGCTTCGTCATCCCTCGCACGTCGATCGCGAGATCTTCAGGCATAAATCACGGGGCAAATTCCACATCCACCGGCTGCCCCGGATGCATCTTTGCGGCGACCGCCGCGTCGAAGCGGATCTCGATCATGAAGACGAGCTTCCCGCGGCTTTCCTGACTGTAGATCACCGGCGGTGTGAATTCCGCCTGCGGCGAAATGAAGCTCACCTTGCCTGCGAATGATGCCCGCGCGCCGTCCACAAAGACGCGCGTGACTGTCCCCGGATGGATGGTGCCGACGCGCGTCTCCGGCACGAATGCCCGCACCTTGATATTTGCGGGAGGCAGCAGCGCGATCACCGGGCGGCCTGCGGCGACCCACTCGCCTTGTTGATACAGTGTGTCAAAGATCAGCCCGTCCAGCGGTGCGTCCTGTTTTTTCTGCGCAAGCGCCCAGTCCGCCTGCGCGAGTCCGGCCTGCAGCGCACGAACATTCGCCTCCGCCGCAGCCACTTGATCCTCGCGTGAACCCAGCCGCGCGGTCTGCGAATCCGCCTCCAATTGCGCCACGCGATTTTTGTCCTGATCCCGCGCGGCGCGCGCGCGATCGAAATCTTGCGTCGAATTCACTCCACGGCGACGGAGATCATCCTGCCGCTCATATTCCTTTTCCGAGAGCACCAGCGCAGACCGCGCCTGCTTCAGTTGCGCATCCACGGAATTCAATTCCGAAGGGCGCCGTCCCTTCTTCACGTCTTCGAGAGTCGCCTTGGCCTGCGCCAGCTTGCGATCTGCCTCGTCGCGAGCCGCCGTTTCCATCCCGTGCTCGAGTGCAAAAAGCGGATCACCCTTTTTCACCTGTGCGCCGCGCTGCACATGGAGCGTGTCGAGCTGCCCCGCGAGCGGCGAGGCGACATGGACAAACTCACCTTCCACATAGCCCTGCACGCGCTGACTCGGAGCCCGCGTGCAGCCCGCGAGAAGCACGAGCGCGAGCACGCTGGTGCAGATATTCAGCCATTTGCCCATCGCTTTGCCATGCGTGCCGAGAGCCTCTTTTGAACGCAGAGGGGCCGAGGATGGATGGAGAGTTGCGCAGAGGAAAATGGAGACGTCTCTGCGTGGCTCTCTCTTTTGCTCTGCGCCTCTGCGTTGAAAACAGGAGCCTTCGGGACTGAAGGCCAGCGTCCGGTAACCACGCTTGGAAATGTCAGGCGCCTTCATCGCTTTCTCCCTCCTGAGCGCACCAGGGCACCTTCGAGAAAGACCGAGGTGATCTGCGCAAATCCCGTCTTTGGCGTCAGCCCGAGTTCACCCATGCGGGCCGGGTTGATGATCGCATCCACCGCACCGATGAGAATCTCGATCATCAGCTCCACCGGGATGTCGCGGCGGATGGAGCCGGCCTTGCGGCCATTCCTCAGCAGTGTTCCAAAATGGCGCTGGATCAGCTTTCGCCGCCCATCTTGCACGAGTGCAAAAAGCTCCGGCACCTCACGCCGCACGTCACGGATGAACGCCGGCTGGATCTCATCCGCCTGCTCCCGCATGCAGGCGAGCATCGCGTGCAGCCGGGCTGGGAAATCCGGAGCGCGTTCGCCCATCACGCCTTTGAGCCCCGCCTCCACGCTGCGCAGCTTGTCGGTGATCACTGACTCCAGCAGAGCCCTCTTGCTGGGGAAATGCGCGTAGAGCGTCCTTTTGCTCATGCCCAGCTCCTCCGCGAGATCATCCATCGTCACCCCGCGGAAGCCGTGCGACATGAAATGATGCCGCGCCCGTGCGACGATCTGCCGCACGGCATTCTTTTCGCGGGAAAGCTTCGTCGTCCCGGCGATGGGAGCGCTTCTTTTCATGATCGGATTCTTGAGAAACGCAATCAGTGTATTCAGTTTCTGCGGCGTCGCAAGCATTCAAGGGTAGAGGCAAATGAGCGCGTGGCGAAGATTCTTGAGAATCCCGGCGGCGAACCTCTCCCGGGCTACGCCACCGCGCTGAACAACCCCCGCTTCACGAGGCATTGCATGAGAAGCACCGTACGCCGGGCGGCGTGCTGCGGAGCGCCAGGAGCCGTGCGGGTTCATCCGCGGGAAAGGGGCTTTCAGGGGATTTCGGCCATCGATTTGACCTCGGAGCTGACGCGCGACTGGGCTGCGGGGTGCGGCAGTTGCAGAGCGAAGGTCGCACCGCAACCGGGTCCCTCGCTCTGCGCGTTGAGGACTCCGCCCATTTCTTTCGCGGCATTGGCTCCATTGTGCAGGCCCGCGCCGTGCGCGCCCTTTCGCGTGGTGAAACCTTGGTTGAAAATGCGCGTGAAATTTTCCGTGGGAACGCCGATGCCGTTGTCCGCGATCGAGATGCTCACGCCGCCGCCGTGCGGAGCGATGCGGAAGGTGAGCCGCGGGTCGGCGCAACCGTTTTCGTCGAGTGCGGATCGGGCGTTGCGGATGAGGCTGGCGAGGATTTCCAGCACCCTCTGCCGCTCCACCGGCACCGGCGGCACGGCGGCGAATTCGCGCACGAGCCGCCCGCGGAATCCCGCGGTCCCGAGCCGGATCGCGTCCTCGACGAGTTCGGCCAGCGCGGCGGCCTGCTTTTGCAGCAGGCTCTCCGCGACCTTGCTGAGATAGGCGGGCAACTGTTTGCCGGCGGGATCGCGGGAGAGAAAATCCGCGAGGTCGCCCGCGTGATCGCGGAGCAGCGCCGCCGACATCGTCACGCTCGCGATCTTCATCTTGCGCACCATTTCCTCGGCCATGGACCTCGCCACCCCCACGCTGTTCAGCACGTTGCCCACATTGTGCAGCACGCTGATCGCGACTTCGGACATGCGGGCGTGGTGCGACAGCTCCAGTCGCTCGCGGTGGGCGGCTTCGAGCGCGGCCTCGGCCTTCACGCGCGCGGCAATTTCGCGGGTTAGATCCGCGTTTTTGCGGGCCAGTTCGTGCTGGAGATTGGCGAGGTCGTTGTTGGTGCGGGTCAGTTCCTCGTAGAAATGATCGTCGCGCCCGCCGGTCACGATGGGTTCCTTGGCGTGCTGTGGATTCATGCTGCGAGAGGCAGGGAAGTCAGGCAATGCGCCACCACGATGGCTTCCTGCCCATCGATCGCGGAGCCATCGGCGCCGATGCTGCGCCAGAGATCAGGGGCGATCTTGAAAGGGTGGCCGCCGCCGATGATTTTCACCCCGGCGCACTCCGGCGTGCGGCGCACCGCGGCGCCGCCCTGCACGGCGTCGAGGATGAGTTGATTCGCTCCGCGCCGATCGCCGCGGAGCAAGGCCTGGAGATAATCGCCGGCCAGCGCCGCATCCGGCGATCCTGTGGCGATGAAAGTAGGGAATTCGCTCGGCATTTCCGGGAGTTGCTGGAGCCCGGTGTCGAGATACGCGCAGGGCAACTCGCACTGTTCCGGCGCGGGTTTTTCGCACAGCGTCTCCTGCATGGTCACGAGGAGGCACGCGAGATCCGCGGCGGGCCCGCGGCGCTTGGCGAGCATCACCACGGCCCAGCCGATGTAGTCGCCGAAGAGCGCGGGGCTCCCGGCGGCGGCCTCAGCAGGATAGGCGAGATG
>JBDSAR010000481.1:0-3997 GCA_039922035.1 Chthoniobacteraceae bacterium | reverse complement strand
TCCGCCGCGTGGAATGGCGCGGAGGTGCTCGACCACTACGGCATGACGGAAGTCGGCCCGGTCGCATTTCAGCGGAGCGCCGCCGGATGGAGCGCCGCCGTCCCCGGCGGCCACGGCACCACGGCGCTGCCGCACTTTGAGATGGCGCTGCGCGCGCGGGATGTGGCCGCCGGGGACGGCGGCGCTCCTCCATCGCTGCACATCATCGAGGAATCCTACTTCGCGGAAATCATCGATCCGAAATCCGGCGCAGCCGTCGCGGATGGCGAGACCGGCGAACTCGTCCTCACGCCGCTGGGCCGCGAGGCGAATCCCCTGCTTCGCTACCGCACCGGCGATCTCGTGCGCAGACGACCCGGCCCCGGCTTCGTCCTCGAAGGCGGAATCCTCGGCCGCACCGACGACATGCTCGTCGTGCGCGGCGTGAACATTTTCCCGAGCGCCGTGGATGCCGTCGTGCGCGCATTCCCCGAGGTCGCCGAATACCGCGTCCACGTCTCGCGCAACGGCACGATGACCGAACTTGCCGTCGAGGTGGAATCCGACGACGACACTGCCGCCGCACGCGTCGCCGCGAAGTTCACCGAGGCCTTCACGCTGCGCATCCCCGTCGCGCGAGTCGAGAGTGGGACGCTGCCGCGCTTCGAACTCAAGGCCCGCAGGTGGCAGCGGTGAAAATGTGCGGACGCGAAAATCCACGACATTGATTCCTGACCGTGTTTGCGGCCCTCGTTGCGAGCATGGCAACGCACCCGTGAAAAGCCGCGAGCGCAGAAGATAGATCGGCGAGGCACCGAAGGTGCTTTCTCATCCTGATGCCCAAGCCTGAAATCTCCGTCCCCGCGATCCTGTGCGGACGGGAGAACAGTGTGACCTTCATGCGGCTGCTCCTCGCCAGCATGGTGGTTTTCGGCCACGCGTTCGTACTCGCCGGCTACGGGGAAGAGCCGCTGTCGAGGCTCGCCGCGGGCGCGCCTTCCGGCCGCGAACTCGCGGTGCTCGGCTTCTTCGGCCTGAGCGGCTTTCTGGTTTCCAAATCGCTCGCGTCCAATCCGTCGTTGTGGCGATTTGCCTGCCATCGCCTGTTCCGAATCCTGCCGGCGTTCTGGGCTTATCTTCTCCTCACTGTTTTCATCCTCGCACCAGCGGTGATCGAGGGCTCGTTTCCAGGGCAGCTCACGTATTGGGAAAAGCTCTCCGGCGGCTCTGCGTCGCCACTCCGCTACCTCGCGGGAAACTGGTCGCTGGTGATGTCGGACTACATCATCATCCCGCTCTTCGCCGGCAACCCCGAGCGCTTCTCGCCGAATGGCTCGCTCTGGTCCATCATGGTCGAAAGCGCGCTCTACCTGCACCTCGCGCTCGCCGCCGCCGTGCTCCGGATTCCCGTGCGGCGCGCCCTCGCACTCGCGCCAGTCGCAGCCCTCGGAGCGTGGTGGTTCTCCTCGATCGGGCTGGTCGTATTTACCGTCATGTGCCTGTGGCGATGCATGAGGGCGAGTGGCATCGCCGCGCTTTTCGTGCTGGTCTGGTGCAGCGCCGTCGGCACCCACCTTCTCCCCGGCTGGAGCGGTGCCATCCGTCCCCTCGCCCCGGTCCTTGTCCACATCATCGAATCGCCGATCTGGACCAACGCCTCGCTTGCATTCCTCGGCGGGATCGCGTGCTGGCGCTGGCGGGATTCCATCCCGTGGAACTGGCGCTGGTTCGCCGCGCTCGCCGCGCTCATGGCGGTGTCAGTCCCCTTGAAATGCTGGGCACTCGTTGCGCCGTTCGCCGTGCCCTACTGCACGCTCATGCTCGCCGCGCGGCTTCCATTTTCCCGCGTGGAAAAACTGGGCGACTACTCGTACGGCATCTACATCTTCTCATTCCCGATCCAGCAGCTCCTCATCTGGGACGGCTGGAACAATGCCGGTCCGTACGGCTTCGCCGCGCTGTCCATGCTCGCCGTTTTCCCGATCGCCTTCCTGAGCTGGCATCTGGTGGAAAAGCCGATGCTCGCCCTCGGAAAACGCATTGCCCGCCGGAGCCCGCGCAGCCCGGAACCGCAACCTCTCGCCGCGTTGCAACCGACGCCGATGTGAAAGCGCCCCCGGCTAGCCCGCATTGATCAGTCGCGGGGCAGTCGGGCGCGGTGCGGCGACCGGGCCTTCCCAATTCCACAGCTTCTCCCCGGCATCCGGCCGGGGCGCGCTCGGCCGCGGCGCGGGCTCGGAGGCTTCGTCCCGAACTTCACCCGCATCCGGATCCACATTGCTGAAGATGGGCATGGCGACGGCGACGCGCGCGGGTTTTGCCGGGCGGCGTGAAGCAAATGCGGCCTCGCTCCGCGAAGACGGCGGCGCAGTGATGATGACCCAGTAACGGCGGTACGGGCTCGACGGATCGGAATACGAGCCGATGCCGAAATTTACCTGGTCGCGGTAAAACGAGCTGGATGCGAGCAGGTGCGTGCGGTGCGAGGACGAATTCATCCAGCCCGTCCACGCCTCCTCCGCCGTCGCGTAGCCCGCGCCGATGGACTCGATGAAATTCCCCGAGCGGCTGCCCCACGACGACGGCAGCACGTAGCCGGCGGAACGGACGAGGTAGTTCGGCCCGATGCCGTCCGGGTTCACGTGGGAAAAGTATCGGCGCGTCGCCATGTCCTCCGCACGCGCGCGGGCGACTGCGGTGAGGATGGGGTCGGCGTGCATCCGCGAACGATCGCGCCGCTGCCCGCGATCACCGGTGAGCCGCGCGGCGAGTTGCTGCTCCTCGGCATTCAGTTCCACTGCCGCCGCGCGCTGCGGGCCACTGCACCACATGAGCGCACCGAGCAGCGCAGCGAGGATCGATTTTTGGGAAAGGCGGACGCCTCCATGGGGAATTGTGAGTGATTGCATGAAGCCTTGAAGCGCAAGTTTTAGACCAATGTTCCGCGGCACTGCAAATGAAGGACGGCTCATAATGGATTCTTCATCGTATTTCAGAGACGGGCACCGGAAATTCGCGCAATCCGCGCGTTGAAAGTCAGGGCAATCCGCGCATGGATCGCGGTGGCGTTCAGGCTGCGCCGCGCAAAGCAGTCCCGAGCTTTAGCCAGAGCGGCTCGGCAAAAAGCAGGGCCGTTTTTCAAGGAGCAGGGGCTCCCTCGCCCCAAGTGGCACCCTCAGGGCGTGGGTGCCCGTGCTCCCCGTGCCGCGGCCACGACATCTCTTGAACCGCTCCAGCCACACGACACCATGCTCGCAGGATCCGCAGCCGACTGCACTTTCCTTTTCCCCCTCGCCGTGACGCGCTGAGGCGCGGCACTACTTTGCCCCGCGGATCGCACCGATGGCGGCTGCCATGTCCGGCGCGGCGAAGACACTCGTGCCGGCGACGAGCGTGTCTGCACCGGCATCGGTGCTCGTTTTCCCGGTCCTGGCATTGATGCCGCCATCCACCTCGATGCGATACGTGAGGTCGCGCGCGGATCGGATTTCCCGCGCCTCGCGGACCTTCTCCATCATCTCCGGGATGAAGGGCTGGCCGCCGAATCCGGGCTCCACCGTCATCACGAGCACAAGATCCACGTCGCCGAGAAACGGCTCGATGTGCGAGAAGGGCGTGCCCGGTTTCAGAGAGATGCCGCAGCCGATTCCCGCGGCGCGGATCGCCCGCAGTGTGGCCGCCACGTCGCACGATGCCTCGGCATGGATCGTGATGTTTTTCGCGAGCTTCGCAAAGCGCGGCCAGAACGTGTCGGGCCGCGTGATCATGAGATGCACATCGAGCGGAACCTTCGCGACCTTCGCGACGCATTCACAAAATGCGGGACCGAAGGAAATGTTCTCCACGAGGTGACCGTCCATCACGTCGAGGTGCAGCCAATCCGCACCCGCGTCCTGCACGGCGAGGATCTGCCCATGCAAATCGCCCCAGTCTGCTGCGAGGACCGAGGGCGCAATGATGAGAGGATTCGTCATGCCGCGAGCAAAGCGCGCGACACGTGCGCTGACAAGGCGGAGCA
>JBDSAR010000480.1:0-1884 GCA_039922035.1 Chthoniobacteraceae bacterium | reverse complement strand
CCCGCAGCGGCGTGGCACACGAACGAGGCGCTGGTGTCCTTCGGCTTCGACAGGCGGCTCGCATCTCCGGCGAAGACCGTCGCGCTGATGTTCGATATTTTCCGCACCTTCGGCGAGCGGCACAGCGTGCTCGGCGTCTTCGAGTATCGCGGCAAGACCACCGAGGTTGTCTTCACGCTGGTCGAGCCGGATTTCCTTTTCGACGTCGCATTCGCAGATCCCGGCGCGACCGCACCCGATGCGAAAACTCCGCCGCCTCCCGCGCAGAATGGGGAAGGGGCTGCCGCTGCACGTCCGGCTTCGCGCCGCTCGAACAGCGACGACTCGCCCGTGTGGCGTTTCTTCAAGCTCGGCATCGAGCACATCCTCACGGGCTACGATCACCTGTGTTTCCTGCTCGCGCTGCTCGTCGTGAGCAGGCTGCGTCCGCTCATCGCCATCGTCACATCGTTCACGATCGCGCATAGCATCACGCTGCTGCTTGCGGCGTTTGGCGTCGTCACGTTGCCGACGCGTTTCATCGAGTGCGCCATCGCGCTCACCATCGTGTATGTGGCCGTGGAAAATCTCTGCCGCAGCAGCTACGCCCACCGGTGGATGCTCACGTTTTTCTTCGGCCTCATCCACGGCTTCGGCTTCGCAAACACGCTCAACCCGCAGGAGCTTCCGCTGGAGGCAAAGGCGAAATGCCTGCTCGTGTTCAATCTCGGTGTGGAGGCCGGCCAGCTTGCCGTGGTGCTCGTCCTGCTTCCGCTCTCGCTGGTGCTGGCGAAGTGGCGGCATGGCAGGCAGGCGAAGATGGCGATCAGCGTCGTGGTCGCTCTGCTCGGACTCGCGTGGTTTTTCGACCGCGTGTTCGCCCTTGGCTGGATGCCTTTCTGATTTGCTTCCGCTCAGCGCAACGTGCCCGCTTTCACGGTCGCCATCTTTTTCGGATCGAGATGCTTTTTCACGGCGGCATTTACTTGCTCGACGGTGAGTGCGCGGACCTGCGCCGGAAATTGATCCAGCCACGAGACATCGAGTCCGCGTTCCGCACAGCGCAGGAGCTGCTCGGCGAGGCCGTGTGAAGTTTCCAGTGCGATGGTGAACTGTCCTGCGGCGGCGCTCTTGCGGTATGCGAGTTCATCCGCGGTCACGCCTTTTTCCCACCACGATTGCAGCTCGCGGCGTGTGCTCTCGAGGCCGCGGTCGAGCAGGACGGGTGCAAAGGTCGCCTTTGTGAACCAGAAGCCTGCGCGGAATGCGTCCGCCGCCAGCTTCGCGCCGATGCCGTAGGTGAGGCCCTCCCTGTCGCGCACGTTGCCGACGAGCCGGCTCGTGAAGCCATGGCCAAGGATTCCCGTCGCGACATTCAGAGCGAGCCAGTCGGGATCGCTCGCGCGCAATCCGCTCGGCTGGCCGATGACGACGCTCACGCTCGATTTGTCGGGAAGCTGCACGGTCTTCTCGCTGCCCGCGGCTGACGGTGCGTCAGCGGATTTTGGAGCGTGGCCGCCTTTCCAGCCCGCGAAGGCCTTCATCACTTCGTCCTTGAAAATCGCGGGATCAAAATCGCCGCATGCCGCAAGGTGCATTCCATCCGGGCCGTAGGCCGTGGAATGAAAGTCGCGAAGGTCGGCAAGTTTTGTTTTCTCGATGGCAGAGATCAGCTCTGCAATTCCCGCGCGGCGCGACGGATGGCCGGCTGGGAAAATCGTCTGGGAAAATGCGATGGCCGCCTGCTCATCGGTGTCTTCGAGCGTCTGCTGCGCTTCGGCGATGAGCTGCTTCTTTGCCTTCGCGAGTTCAGCGGCGGCGAAGGCTGGCGTGCGCAGTTGCTCGCCGAGGAGGGAGACCACGAGGGGCACATCCTTGCGCAGCAGCTTGACCTCAAACTCGACG
>JBDSAR010000479.1:0-1777 GCA_039922035.1 Chthoniobacteraceae bacterium | reverse complement strand
AAGTCGTCGCGGGCAGCAGTTCGACGCCGATCTTTTTCATCTCGTCGCCGATGGCGGCGAAGATCGTCTCGGCATTCCGGCGCTTGAGCCGCGCGAGAATGAAGAGCGCTTTGAACTCGGGGCGCAGGTCGAAGAGATTCTTCGGCGCGATTTGCCCGGCCATCACCGCATGGCGCACTCCACTCTTTTCGAGATACGTGAGCAGCTTTCCGAGCTGGCCCACGCGCAGCCATTCGATGTCATCCACTTCGGCGGCGAGCCGGTCGCTCGTCTCGTCGGTGAAGGACGCCGCGACAATGCGCTTCACGCCCGCCTTCCGGGCACCACGCGCCATCGCAAACGGGTAGCTTCCGTTTCCTGCGACGATGGCGAGTATCTCGGGCGTTTCCAAATCAAGCGCACACTACCCGCTCGGCACCACACGCGGCAATTCCCAAGCATCGGCTGGGAAATTTGCGTCGTCGGATCACACTTCCGGAAGGCTTCGCGACATTGCGCATTGCCCGCAGGAAGACGGGAAGCTCTATTTTCAAAGCGCCTTTGGCGGGCACGGCACACCAACCATGTTCCTCCACATCGTCCTATTCTTTGCCGTCTTCTTCGGCGGGTTCATCGCCATCATCGTCACCGTGAAGATGCGCGAAGTCCGCGCTGCAGCACGCTGGCCGAGTGTGCTCGGTGAGATCATCTCGTCGAAAAGTTCGGCCAAGACGGTCACCACTCATCACGCGACCTCCGATGAGAACGAGGACAAGGTGGAAAAGCGCAACTTTGCACGCATCACCTACCGATACACGGTCGGAGGAAAACAATACACCTGCTCGCGCCTCTCCATCGGTGAGGATTTGGGAAATGACGACGTGCGCGGCAAACTCGAACGCTATCCGAAGGGCCGCACCGTCGAGGTCTTCTACAATCCGGAAAAACCCGGCAAGGCCGTGCTCGAACGCGGCCTGCCCGACGGATGCGCGAAGGCCGGACTCCTCGGCGTGGCGTTGCTCATCACCATCATCGCCGTCTTTGGCTACGGGCTCGACTATGCGGTCATCCGGATTGCCCCGCACCTGAAGCATCCGGATCGCGCATCCATGGTCATCTTCGCGGCGACTTTCTCCGCACTCTGCGCGTGGTTCAGTCTGATGATGTGGTATCAGGGCTACCGCGCGAGCAAATGGCCGCGCACGCGGGGCCGCATTGAGACCGTCCCCAATCCAACCTGGCAGACAATCATCTTGTATTCCTACAAAGTGGACGGTGTCTCGTACCAGTCGAACACGATTGATTTCGGCGGAAACAGCCGCTCCACCTTCCGGCTCGCCTCGGGTGTCATGATCAAAGGCGGCGTGCCGGATCAGGACGTGGAGGTATTTTATGACCCTGCCGATCCGAGCAAAGCCTGCCTCTACGCGGGGTCGCGCATGATGTGGCTGCCCCTGCTTGCCACAGCGTTCACCGCCGTCCTCGCATGGTATCTCGCCGGGAATTGAAGGGCATCTTCGGGCGCGGTTCGGTTTTCAATCGTCCGACGACGCGTTTTTCAGCGTCTGCAGATCAGTTTTCAGAAAATTCCTTGCGCCATTCCCGCACCGCTCGCATCGTCGCGCGCACAAAATCGCACGCACATGGCCGCAAATACCGTTGAGTTTGAAGTCCCTGATTCCATCGCCCGCACACAGGACGGGCTCTCGCGGACTGCGGGTGATGCGCTCGGGGAGAAAATGATCATCAACATGGGGCCGTCGCATCCCGCGACGCATGGCGTGCTGCGGCTCATCCT
>JBDSAR010000478.1:0-2007 GCA_039922035.1 Chthoniobacteraceae bacterium | reverse complement strand
GCGGGCTTCAGTCGGAAATTGATGAACCCCGCGCCGGCGATCTCCGGTGCCTCGCACATGTCGTCCACCTGCACGCGCGCGATGATCTCCGTCGCGAGCTGGCGCGGATTTGCGCGGCGCGGTTTGGCGAGCTGCATCGCGATATTTGACTGGTAGTCGCCGAAGCGTGCGTCCTGCGCGGACTGCACGGTCACGGCGATGCCGCCTGTGTCACCGGCTGCGGCGGCGAGCCGCGATGCGAGAATGCTTTGGATGGTTTCCATGAAAAAAGGGACGGGCATTTAGCCGCGCGAGCGGCGGAGGGCACGGAGAAAGCGCGCGCAATTTCCACCCACACGCGAGCCCGACGCGCGGCGCTGCACCCTACGCGGGCTGGCTCTTCTCGAAGACAGCGAGGATGTCCGTGCCCGTCGGCGCGGTGCCGAGACGCTCGCGCACGGAGCGGTCGTTCAGGAATTTTGCAATCGCTGCGAGCGTGCGCAGGTGCGTCTGAAACTGATCCTTCGGCACGACGAAGAGCACGACGAATTTCACCATGGAGTTGTCCAGCGCCTCGAATTCGATGCCCTTGCTCGACCTTCCAAACGCCGCGACGACCTTCGTCACCTTGTCACTCGATGCGTGCGGAATCGCGATGCCGAAGCCGATGCCTGTGCTCATCGTCTCCTCGCGCGCACGCAGCGCGGCAAGCACGTCATCCTTGTCGGGAGCGGCGATCTGGCCGTTGGTGACGAGCAGGTTCACGAGTTCGGCGATCGCCGCGTAGCGTTCGGTCGCCTGCATCTCCGGGAGGATCGTTTCTGCCGAAAGGAGATTGCCTAAGGTCATGCGTTTCTTGGTGCCAAGGTTGGGCGGGGGAGCGTAGGTATGGCATCCATCGTGGCAAGCGCGATCTCGTCACTCGGCGTGTTCGGGCTTTCATTGCGGTCGCGTTTTGAAGATGGGCATGGGTGTGCTTCCCCAATTCCAAGGCGACATCCCCGGCCCGCGCTCGCGCGAACTTGCGGCGCGGCTGCGCCGTGTCGAGTCGCGGAATGTGACCTTCACCGCGGAGGACTGGCCGATTTTCTGGGAGCGTGCCGAAGGTGCGAATGTGTGGGATGCGGATGGCAACCGCTTCCTCGATCTCACGTCCGCATTCGGTGTGGCTGCGACTGGGCACACGCGGCCCGAGATTCGCGACGCGCTCACCGCGCAGGCGGCGAAGCTCATGCACGCGATGGGCGACGTGCATCCCACCGAGCTGAAGGCCGAGGTCTGCGAGCGGCTGAGCGCGCTCACTTTCGAGCGATGGAATGCAGGCGGTGCGAAGACGATCCTGTGCAACTCGGGATTCGAGGCCGTCGAGGCGGCGCTGAAGACTTCGCTGCTGCACTCGGGAAAGCCGGGCGTGATCGCATTTCGCGGCGGCTATCACGGGCTCGGCTTCGGCGCGCTCGCCGCGGGTGGCATCCCATTCTTCCGCGAGCCGTTCCGCGCGCAGATCAAGGACTTCGCCACTCTGCTGCCGTATCCCGGCTGCTACCGCTGTCCTTACGGCGTGTGTGAGGGATTCCGGCTCGGCGACGGGGATTTTCCAAACTGCTCGACCGCGTGCCTCGAAAAGCTGCGCGGGGAAATTGACACCGTGATCCGGCAGCGCGACATCGGCGCGATCCTCGTCGAGCCGATCCAGGGCCGCGGCGGATGCGTCGTGCCGCCGCGCGATTTCCTGCGACTTCTGCGGCAGATTTGCGACGAGCAAAAAATCCTGCTCATCGCGGACGAAATCCTCACGGGCTTCAACCGCACCGGCGCGCTCTTTGCGTGCGAGCACTCGGGTGTCGTGCCGGACATCATCTGCCTCGGCAAGGCGCTCACCGGCGGCTTCCCGCTCAGCGCGTGCGTCGCCCGTGCGGACATCATGGACGCGTGGCCCGCGTCGTCCGGCGAGGCGCTGCACACGAGCACCTTTCTCGGCAATCCGCTCGGCTGCGCGATGGCCCTCGCCTCGATGCGCATCCACGG
>JBDSAR010000477.1:0-6337 GCA_039922035.1 Chthoniobacteraceae bacterium | reverse complement strand
GCGAGGCCCTGGATTTTCGAGAAGGTGCGGAGGACGACGACGTTGCGGCCTTCGCGGACGAACTTGAGCGTGTCGGGCGGGTTCGGGAGGAATTCGTAGTAGGCCTCGTCGAAGACGGTGACGACGGTGTCGGGGACGCGCGCCATGAAGCGGTCAATCTCCTCCTGCGTGCAGAGGGTGCCGGTGGGGTTGTTCGGGTTCGCGATGAAGATTTCCTTCGTGCGCGGGGTGATGGCGGCGAGCATGGCGTCGAGGTCGTGCGCGAAGTCGGGGTCGGGCACCTCGATGGTGTTCGCGCCGAAAAGCGTGGCCATGAGCTTGTAAACGACGAAGGCGTGGCGCGAGGCAATGATGTCGTCGCCGGGATTCAGAAATGCCTTGCCGATGAATTCGATGATCTCATTCGAGCCCGCGCCGAGGATGACGTTCTCGCGCTTGAGTCCGACCTTCGCCGCGATGGCCTCGCGCAGATAGTATCCGCCGCCATCGGGGTAAAAGTGCGAGCGCAGCAGCGTCTCCTGCATGGCCGCGAGCGCCTTCGGCGAAGGGCCGAGGGGGTTTTCGTTCGAGGCGAGCTTGATGATTTGCTCGGGCGCAAGGCCGAGTTCGCGCGCGACGTCCTCGATGGGCTTGCCCGGCTCGTAGGAGACGAGTTCTTTGAGCCAAGGATGTGCGGAATTCCAGACGCTGGTCATAGGGCGCGGGAACGTAGCGGGGGCGGGGGAAAAGGCGAGCGCGCAGTGTGCTCACAGGATGTGACTGGTGACTGGTGAAAAGTGACTGGTGTCCCGCACTGCGCGCCTGCGATTTCACGTCGCCCGTCCGCGTCGGAGACCAGTCACTTTTCACCAGTCACCAGTCACAACTCCACAGCACCCGAGATCCAGACTTTCACAAACACCCGCTACTCGATCTCCTCGACATGCACCTCGACCTCCATCTTCCGATCCGTCGTGCCCTTGTAGTGCCCGCGCACGGGCGGCACATCAGCGTAGTCGCGGCCGACGGCGAGCTTGATGTAACGCTCGTCGGTGGGCTGGTTGTTGGTGGGGTCGAGTCCGCACCAGCCGAGGCCGGGGACGAAGACTTCGCACCATGCGTGGCTGGCCTGCGAGCCGAGGAGGTGGTCGCGCGGGCCGTTGTAAAGGTAGCCGCTGACGTAGAGCGCGGGGATGTGCAGCGCGCGGCAGAGGCCGATCATCACGTGCGCGAAATCCTGGCAGACGCCGCGACGGTCCGCGAGCACGTCGCGCATGTGCGTGTGCACACCAGTGAGGTTCGGCGTGTAGGTGAAGTGCGAATGGATGTGCGCCATGATCGCGCAGGCTGCGCCCCACACGTCTTCGCGGCCCACGGTGACATCGATCGCGAGCCGCCATGCCTCGGGACTTTTTTCCACGTGCGTGCTCTCCTGCAGAAAGTCGAAGCACCGCTCGCTGCGTCCGGCTTCCGCAATCTTCCCGAGCGGCACGGGCGACAACGCAGGGTTCGTCGTCACGGGCTTCGTCGTCACTTTTGCAAAACTCTCGACGAACAGCGTCGTGTGCGGGGATGGCAGTTCGAAGAAGTGGATGATGTTTGCGTGAAAATCCGAGTAGTGCGAAAGCTTGGCAGCGGGCAGCACTTTCAGCAGGAAGGAATCGCAGTGCTGGTGCTCGTTCGACACCGGCTGGAGGCGGACTTCGTTGAAGCTCTCGCGAACCGGCGAGGCGTAGAGATAGCGTGTGCGGTGTGTGACTTGGAGTTTCATCCCAAAAGCCGAGCAAGCTGGGGGGATGTGGAAAGGTTGGCAAGGGCTGGGCGCGAATTCATCACAAAACCGTGACAGCGTCGGAAATCGTTCCTCGCTTACTCTTTGTCTTGCTCCTGCTCATGCTCTCGTTGAGTCCGGCGCAGGACAGAGAGCACGAGCACGAGCAAGACAAAGAGTAAGAACTCCGCGAAAACATCGCGATATGCAGCTACCCCAGCGGCTCGACATCCACCGACACGCGCACCTTGTGCTCGCCGCCGCCCGTGAGGATTCCGCTGAGCGGGCTCACGTCGCTGAAGTCGCGGCCGATGGCAACGGTGATGTGTTCGTCGGATGGGATGAGGTTGTTCGTGGGATCAAAGTCCACCCAGCCATTCACCGGGCAATACACGGAGAACCATGCGTGCGATGCGTCTGCGCCGACGAGTCGCGCGCGCCCCGGCGCGGGATGCGTGCGCAGGTAGCCGCTCACGTAGCGCGCAGGCAGGCCGAGCGAGCGCAGCGCGGAAATCGCAATGTGCGCAAAGTCCTGGCAGACGCCGTGGCGATGCTCCCACACTTCCTCGATCGGCGTCGCGACGGTCGTGGCCACGCTGTCGTAGCTGAATTCCTCGAAAATGCGCCGCATGAGATCGCCCGCACCGATGAGCAACGGAGCGCCTGCGGGAAAGCTCGCGCGTGCGTAGCCCGCGTATTCGGGCATCAGCCGGATGCACGGCGACTCCATGCAGAATTCATACGGCGCAACATCCGCCGGCGAGACGGGATCGCGGAAGCTCGCGATGACTTTTTCCCATGCCGGCGAGAGCGTGAGCACGGGGGTCGTCGTGACATTCACCGTCACTTTGCTCCGCGCGACGACCTCAAAGTGCCGGTGGATTTCCTGAATCGCAAATGAGCAGACCTTGTTTCCAAAATAGTCGCTGCTTTCCGTCCGCACCGCCGGCGTCGGGAACACGGACAGCGATGTGTCCGAGACCTGCTGTGCGGCGTTCGCCATCGGCATGAGACGCGCGGCGTGATGCGAGACGGTGACCGCCTCGGTGTAGTCGTAAACGGTGCGGTGTGTGATGCGGTAGTCCATCGCAGTGTTCAGTTGCCCGCGCGCGAGATGGCGGAGTGTGCGAAATAATTCACGGCGATGGCATCCGAGAGCCGCGGCAGGCTGGCCTCGACCTCGCGGATGACGCGCCCCGTCTCGCCTTCGTGCCACGGGCCCTTCGCGTGGAAAAGTTCGCGCGGATCGAGCAGCCGCACGCGGGCGACCATCTTGATGATCTCGCGCTGGCCGGGGCTCGGCAACGCCGTGCGGCTTTCCTGCGGAAGACGATCAAAATGCTTCTCAAGCTGGAGCAATTGGAAGAGCAGCGAGCGCGGGTTCGTGCCGTCGAGGATCACGAGGTCATATACCGCGGCGATATTCGGCACGAGCGTGTAACGCGAGCGGTAGGTGAGCGTGCTGTCGGCGTATTCGAGCACGGCTTCGAGCACGCTGGGATTGTCCGCCTCGGGCGAGCGCAGCGCGGCATAGAGCAGCCCGCAGAGGTAGAGTGACCGCTCGATGCGCTGGCCGATGTCAATGAAGCGCCAGCCTTGCGCGCGCGTCATGTTCTCGCGCGCGAGACCGGAGAACGACGCGATGAGGAGCAGCAGCCGGTTCAGCACAGGGATTGCGTCCGCGGCGAGCATCGGGCGGCCATCGCCCTGGACTGCGAGGCATTCGTCGAACTGGCTGAGTACGCGCCACACGTCGTTGGAAGTGCGGTCGCGCACCGCCATCGCGAGCCGCTCCACCCGATGGGCGATATTGCTCAGGCTGTCCGGCCGCTTGGGATCGAAAATGGTCGCGAGGAGTTCCGCCTCCAGCGCCTCGGAATTTCTCGCGTAATCGGTCTCCTTCAGGCTGAGCTGCCCCTGCCGCTCGAGCGCCTGCAGGAATGGCATGAGGTGCGGCATACGACCGCCGCTGCGCTCGGGATTGAAACGGATGAGCGTGCTCCGCAGCAGCCTCGAGCTCGCATCGAGCCGCTCGGCGTACCGGCCCATCCAGCAGAAATCGTCCGCGAGTCGCGACGGCAGATTGTTGCCGACCCGCCGCAGCTCGACGTTGCGTCCGCCGCCCTGCAGCAGCGTGACTTCCGCGACGGGCTTGTCGCTGATCACCCACGTGTCCTTGCTCGCGCCGCCGTGCTGCATGGAAATGAGCCGCGCGTCGCCGCCGTTCGCGGTGCGCGCGAGGCCGCCGGGCATCACGCTGTAACCCGTCGGCGTCGCGACGACATACACGCGCACGACTGTGCGCTTCGCCACGAGCCCGCTGCGATCCCACGAGGGCGCAGTGGAAAGCGCGACCTTTTCCTGCGCGACCCACAGGTGCGGCTGGAAACGGATGCGGGCGCGCAGTTCGTCATTCGAAAGCACTTCGGAATTCACGCGCTGCTCCGAGCGGAACGCGGGCTTCACGGTCAGTTCGTCGAGATGCGACAGCACGTATTTTTCCGCGGTCTTCTGCCCGCACCACCACGTGGCCACCGAAGGCATGAGCAATTCCTCGCCGAATTCATGGCGGCAAAGTCCCGGCAGGAACGACTTGAACGCCGGGCTCTGCAGCAGCCCGCTGCCGAGCGCATTCGCGATGGCGACATTGCCCGCGCGCGCCGCCTCGATGAGCCCCGGCACGCCGAGCATCGAGTCGTTGCGCAGCTCCAGCGGGTCGCAGAAATCGTCGTCCACGCGCCGCAGGATCACGTCCACGGCCTCGAGTCCGCCGATGGTTTTTAGAAAAACGCGATCGTCGCGCACCGTAAGATCCTGCCCCTCGACGAGCGTGTAGCCGAGATAACGCGCGAGGTAGGTCTGCTCGAAATACGTCTCGTTGAATGCGCCCGGCGTGAGCACGACCACGCGCGGGTTGTCCGTCTTGCGCTTCGCGAGCGCGGCAAGCGACTCCTGCATCTCGCGGAAAAATCCCGCGACGCGCTGCACCTGGCAGCTCCGGAATGCCTCGGGAAAAATGCGCGACGTCACGAGCCGGTTCGCCAGCGCGTAGCCCGCGCCGGTGGGAATCTGCGTGCGATCGGAAATCACCCACCACCGTCCGTCCGGCGAACGCGCGAGATCCGCCGCGTAGAAATGCAGGAACTTTTCCTCCGGTGGCTTCAGTCCGTGGACGGGCCGCAAAAAATCCGGCTGCGCGAAGACGAGCGCCGGCGGCAGCCATGCGGTGCGGATGAGATCCTGCTTGCCGTAGCAGTCGGCGAGGATGCGATTGATCAGCGTCGCGCGCTGGACGAGCGCCTTCTCGACGCCGGTCCATTCACTCTGCGAGATGACGAGCGGAATCGGATCGAGCTCCCACGGACGCTCCACGCCGCGCGAGTCACCGTACACCATGTAAGTGATGCCCTGCTCATGGATGATTTGCTCGCACGCGTCGCGCCGACGACGGATTTCTTCGGTGCCCAGCGCGTCGAGTTCCGAGAGCAGCGGCTCGTAATGAGGCCGCGCGCCTCCACTCGGCGCGCGCATTTCGTCGAACACTCCGGCGATGTGCGCGTAGTCGGCGAACATGCCGCCTTTCCGCAGGCCTGCTGCGCGCGACCTCGCATCGCCAATGATGTTCGTCGGCGAACCGTCAGGCATGGCGCAGATCGAGCGTGAACGGAAAATCGCCCGACGCCCGCGCTTTCGGCGGCACAAACTTGCCCTGCAAATGCCCGTGGGTGAAAAAACGGGCAAGGCGTCGGCTCTCGGCTTCGTAGCTGTTCACTGGGAACGTATCGTAGCTGCGACCTCCGGGATGTGTCACGTGATAGCTGCAACCGCCGAGGCTGCGCTGGTTCCACGAATCGTAGAGATCGAACACGAGCGGCGCATGAACTCCGATGGTCGGCTGCAAACAATTCGGCGGCTGCCACGCGCGATAGCGCACGCCCGCGACTCCCTCGCCATTCGTGCCCGTCGCATGCAGCGGGATGCGGTGGCCATTCACCGTGAGCGCAAAACGATCGCCGACGAGCCCGCGCGCCTTCACCTGCAAGCGCTCGAGTGAACTGTCCACGTAACGCACCGCGCCGCCCGGCGCGCCTTCCTCGCCGAGCACGTGCCACGGCTCGAGTGCGGTGCGGAGTTCCACCTCCACGTCGCGCTGCGCAAAGTCGCCGATGCGCGGGAAGCGGAACTCGAAATGCGGCGCGAACCAATCGAACTCGAACGGAAAGCCCGAGTCGCGCAGGTCGTGGATCACATCGCGAAAATCCGTCTCGCAGAAGTGCGGCAGCATCCAGCGGTCGTGGATGTCCGTGCCCCAGCGCACGAGATCGTTCGTGTAGGGCTCGCGCCAGAATTTCGCAACGAGACCGCGCAGCAGGAGATGCTGCGCGAGACTCATGCGCGAGTGCGGCGGCATTTCAAATGCGCGCATCTCGACGAGACCGAGTCGTCCGCTTGCGCTCTCGGGCGTGTAGAGCTTGTCGATGCTAAATTCCGCGCGGTGCGTGTTGCCGCTGGAGTCGGTGAGCAAGTTCCGGAAGAGCCGATCCGTGAGCCACGCCGGTGTGTGTTTCGGATCGCGCTCGCTGCCCA
>JBDSAR010000476.1:0-9245 GCA_039922035.1 Chthoniobacteraceae bacterium | reverse complement strand
TCGCCGGCGATTTCGATGTCGTCGCCGTGGTAGCCGAGCAGGCAACCACTATGGTTCGGGCATTTGCAAATGACTGGGCGCATCGGGCGGGGAATAAAGCGGCCTCGCGCAAATCCCGCAAGCGCGGCGGCGATTTTGCAGGATTCAATATTTGGAAGCCATGAAACCATGAAAGGAGGAAGAGGAGATGCATGGGGGCACCATGTGGAACTGTGGTGTTTGCACGAAACATTTCCTTTCCTGGATTCATGGCTTCCAAATTCAAATCACGGCACTGCGGTAGATTTCTGCTCGGCAAAAATGGGGGCGCTGTTCAGCCTGTGCACCATGCCTTCCGCACTGGCGATTGCCGCCCACCCCGATGACATCGAATTCGTGATGGCAGGGACACTCCTGCTGCTCCGCGACGCGGGCTGGGAGATCCACTGCTGCAATCTTTCCACCGGCAACATGGGCAGCACCGTGATGAACGCGGCGCAGACTGCCCGCACTCGGCGCAGCGAAGCGCAGGCGGCGGCGAAACTCATGGGCGCAAAATGGCACGCGCCGATCTGCGATGATCTCGGCATTTTCTACACCGAGGAAAACATCCGCCGCGTGTGCGCGGTGGTGCGCGCCGCGAAGCCGACCGTGGTGCTCACGCACGCGTTGCAGGACTACATGGAGGATCACATGATCACCGCGCGACTCGCGGTGACGGCGACATTCGCGCGCGGCGTGCCGAATTACCGCTCACTCCCGCAGCGCGCGCCGCTGCTCGATCCGTGCGTCATTTACCACGCGATGCCGCACGGGCAGCGGACGCCGACGCGGCGGCGCGTTTTTCCCGAGGCATTCGTGGAAACGTCATCCGTCCATGCGCGCAAACGAGCAGCGCTCGCATGCCATGCTTCGCAAAAGGAGTGGCTCGACAAGACGCAGGGCATGGACAGCTACCTGCGGACGATGGATGATTTTTCGCGCACGCTCGGCAGGCAGTCGCGGCGCTTTCAGTATGCGGAGGGCTGGGTGCGGCACCTGCACTATGGCTTCAGCGACGAGGCGGACGATCCGTTGCGCGAAATGCTCGGCACGAGGCACCGGGTGAACCCCGCCTTTGTGCGCGCCAACGAACGCGGCGATGCTTAGGCCGCAAAAAAAATCACCGCTGGTATGCCCGGTGTGCCACGAGGAGGTGCCGCCGAATTCCGCCGCGTGTCCGGGCTGCGGCGCATGCCATGAATCCGGCTGGAAGGAAAATGCCGAGGTGTACGACGGGCTCGACTTTCTCGACGAAGCCGAGGATTACGACGACGGCAAGGTGCGCTGGAACAGGAACCCCGGGATGCATCCGTTTTGGCGTATCGTTGCACTTGTTGCAGTGCTCGCGCTGCTTTGGTGGTTTTGGAAATCGCTCATCTCGGCAGGACGCTAGCCGGCGCGTTTATGGCCAAAGAGAGTTTTACGGAATGCTTGCCGAGCGGCGGCGGCGGCTCTACCAGTGCCCGTGCATGAAAAAAATCGAAGCCATCATCAAGCCGTTCAAACTTGAGGACGTGAAGGAAGCCCTCGCCGAAATCGGCATCGAGGGGATGACCGTCACCGAAGTGAAAGGCTTTGGCCGGCAGAAGGGTCACACGGAAATCTACCGCGGAAGCGAGTACACCGTGGACTTTTTGCCGAAGGTGAAATTCGATCTCGTCGTGGCGGATGACCGTGTGGATACGGCCGTGAAGGCGATCATCAAATCCGCGAAGACCGGCAAGATTGGCGACGGAAAGATTTTCGTGACGCACATCGAGGAAGCCATCCGCATCCGCACGGACGAGCGCGGCGAGAACGCGGTCTGATTCGTCCGGCGACACCGCGCCCGGCAATTTCATTTTCACGGCATCCTCGTGGTCATTTTTCTTATCGCCGTCATCCTCGGCATTGTTGAGGGTCTCACGGAATTCATCCCGGTTTCATCCACCGGTCATCTCCTCATCGCAGAGCATCTGCTCGGAGTGCGTGAGAAAGCGCCATTCCTCACCACCGAGGTCTTCAACTGCTTCATCCAAGTGTGGGCGATGATTGCCGCGCTGCCGCTCTTCAAGGATCGCCTTGCGACGCTGCGCGAACCGCGCGGGCGCGGCTACCTCGCAAAACTTTTTGCAGCTTTCTGCATCACGGTCGCGGGCGTGCTGGTGTTCAAGGCGGCGATGAAAAAGTTCACGGGCCAGGACGAATTGCTGCCGAAGACGTTGTGGCCCGTCGCGATGGCGCTGCTGGTCGGTGGCGTTCTCTTCGTCGTGATCGAGCGCATGATTGCGGGAAAAAAATTGAGCGCAGAGGTGACGTGGACGGTCGCGATTGTCATCGGCGTCGCACAGGTCGCGGCGGCGGTCTTTCCAGGCACCTCGCGCTCGGGTGCGACGATTCTCTTTGCGCTCGCGCTCGGGTTGGGCCGCGGTCCCGCGACTGAGTTCTCCTTTCTGCTCGGCGTGCCGACACTCGGTGCGGCCGCTGTGAAGACGCTGTGGGACGCGCATAAGACGCACGTCGCGATCGAGTGGATGCCGATGCTCGTGGCGAGCCTCGTGTCCGCGGTCGTGTCGTTTGCCGCAGTGCGATGGATGCTCGGCTACGTGCGCAGCCACACGTTTGCCGGTTTCGGCTGGTACCGCATCGGCGTCGCCGCTGTCCTGATTCTCCTCAGCTTTACGGCCTGGCATTGAGGCTTTGCCTTTGGTTCCTGCGGTCCCGTAAATTGCGCGCTCCCGATGCGAATCGCCGTCCTGCTCCTATTCCTCGCATTGCGTCCGTGCCCTGCGCCGGGTGCGGATGTCGCGGCGACGCTGGTTGCGGATGGGTTTGATTTCCCCGTCGGAAAACCGGATGGGGAGGGCTACTATCGTGCTCGCGGCTACCGGGCGAACGGGCACCTTGGCGACGACTGGAACGGCAAGGGCGGGGGCGATACGGACCTCGGCGACCCGGTGTATTCCGTTGCTCACGGCGTCGTGGTGTTTGCGCAGAGTTTCGCGCACGGTTGGGGGAATGTCGTCATCGTGCGCCATGCCTATTCAGAGGGTGGCCGGACGAAATTCGCAGACTCGCTTTACGGCCATCTGGACAGGATTCTCGTCCGCGAAGGCCAGCAGCTTCGCCGAGGCCAGCCGCTTGGAACCATCGGGACCGGAGGCGGGCTTTACTCAGCGCACCTTCACCTGGAGATCCGCAAGGATCTCCGCGTGGGAATGGCCCGGCATCGCTTTCCGAATGACGAAAGGACGTATTTCAACCCGATGGATTTTATCAACGCGCACCGGCAATTGAAGCCGACCGCCAGTGTCGCTGCCGTGCCGTTGAATACATTCGTGCCATTTGAACTGACCACATCGGCTGATGCATCGGACCAACCACCGGCAGGAGCCGCAACTGCAACGCCGAAGAGGCCTGTGCCGGCGCGCTAGATACGGCTAGATGGCGCGCAGCACCGCGAGCACTTCGATCTCCGCAGTCTGCGGAAACATGTCGAGCGGGGTGACGGATTCGAGCCGATAAGTGGAACGGAGCGCGCTGAGGTCGCGCGCGAGAGTGGCGGGATTGCAGGACACGTAGAGGATTTCCGAAGGGCGCGTGGCGCTGAGGATTTCCGTCACGCGCGGTGCGACTCCGGTCGCGGGCGGATCGAGGATCACGGTGGTGCGATCCATCGCGTGGGCGGTGACGATTTCCGGGAGAAGCATGGAGACATCGCCGAGGAGATGGCGCTCGTTCGGCGCGGCCTTGCTGCGCGCGCGATCGACGGCGTGCTCATTTTCCTCGATGCCGATGACCTGTGCGAAAAGCGGCGCGAGACGATGCGAGAAAAATCCCGCGCCGGCGTATGCGTCGAGCAGGAGGGATTGATCGCGGCGGACGGTCTGCTCGGTGAGCGTGAGCAGCGCGGCGGCGACTGCGTCATTCGTCTGCTCGAAAAACTCATGCTGGTCGCGTGCGAAGAGCGTGTAGTCCCCGTCTCGCGCAGGGGTGCGGCGCAGGTCCCGGAGCGAGTCGTTCACGGCGTGCCGTGCAATCGCGCAGTGCGTGATCGGGATCAGTGCATGCGAGCGGTGGGTGAAGAATCCGGCCTGCCCCTCCTGCACATGCACGCGGATGCGGTTGCGATAGGCGTAGGGCTCGGGCGCAGGAACGATGGGGCGCATCGGAACTTCGGTGAATTTTCCGACGCGTCGCAGTGTCTGCTCGACTTGCCGGTGCTTGAGTTCGAGCTGCTTGTCGTAGGCGATGTGCTGGTAGGCACAGCCGCCGCAGCGGGTGAAGTATTCGCATTCCGGCACGACGCGATCGGGTGACGGCCCAAGCACGTTTACGAGGCTGGCCTCGGAAAAGTTCTTCTGCGCCCGGGTCACTTTCACGCGGACGGTATCGCCCGGCGCAGTGAAGGGGACGAAGTACACCTTGCCTTCATGGCGCGCGACGCCTGCTCCGCCAAAGGCGACATCGGTGATCTGCAATTCAACAAGTTCAGCCATAAAAAGAACGAAGGCTTCCGCCCTTCGAGACGGAAGCCTTCGTGAAAAAGTGCGATCCGATTTTAGTAACGATCGGAGGTGGTGGTGTAGCGGCGCTTCGTCTGGAAGCCCCACTCGGGCGGAAATTCCTCGTAGCCTCTGTTGATCCACGGGACACTTGAGCGCGTCATCGGCCGGTAGGAGCGGCGGTAAACAGGGAAGGGGTAGGTGACGAGTTCATACACGCCGGTTCCCATGCGGACGACCATGCGATGCAGGCCTTTTACGAAGCCATAGGTCGCACCGGCGGAATCGCCTTCGAGTTCCGTCACACGCTGCATGGTCTGCGGAATCTCGGCGGAGGCGTAGAGGATGTTGGACCAAGCGCGTCCGAGTTTCCGGACCGGGCCGTGATCGGCCATCGGCGGATCCTGAATGTCGGCCATCGCGGTGCTGGCGAGGAGGGTGGCGGTGAGGCTGAGGAGGAGGCGTTTCATCGGTTCATTTTCTAAACCAGCTTATGACGTGCATTGCAAATGCCTTTTTTCAAAACCAGTGCATCACGGAACCCCAGAGTGAACGCAGCCATGGCACCATGCGCGCGCCGAAATAAATCCACACGCCGAGATAAGCCCATGAGGCGAGGCCAAGCAGATGTCCGCAGAGGATTGCCAGCCCGTCGCGGCAGAGAAGGCCGGTGATCAGGAAAATGATCGACAGCGCCGGGAGTGAGTTGGTCAGCGGGATTGGCAGCGGGAGCGAGAGGAAGAACCCGCCTGAGACGATCCCGAGGCCGAGGAGGCTCGTCATCACCGGCCCTGCGACGAGGAAACGCAGCCGGGGCCTCATGTGGCGCTCGAGGCGCTCCATGAGGCGGGCGACGACTGGAATCACCTTCTGGAGCGTCGCAAACTCCACCTTTTTCCGCAGGATAAACCCTGGGAGCCGCGGCCTGCGCCGCAGCATGAAAGCGATGCCGATCAGTGCGATCGCGATGCCGAATGGGACGGACAGGCCGGGGATGCTTGGGAGCAGAAACGGCGCGGAGAGAAAGAGCACGAGGAGCGCGTAGCCACGATCCTTGAGGTGCGTCTCGATTTCGCTGAGCGACATCGGCTGGCCTTGTGCGACGTCCACCAGAGACCGCAGCTCAGCACTGATCGGCTCCAGCACTTCCTCTGCGGGCGTGGGGTGCCCGGTGTCCGGCGTGCTGCTCATTGGTCCCTGGGCGCATCCGCGCCGTTTGCTGGCAGTGAGTGCCAGCTCCACCACGCGCCGAGCACAAACAGCAGGACGGCGAAGAACCACGGCAAGCCATGCACGACGAGCCGCACCCATGCGTCGGAGGCGTCGAGCAATCCTCTGATTTCCGTCTCCGGCATTCCGGTTTTGGCTTGCACGCCGAGCCATCCGAGCACGCGCGGATCCTGGAAGATGATCTTCCCCGCGACGTGTCCGAGCACTCCGCCGCCGAGCCAGATCACCCAGCGGAAGCGGCTCATCAGTTTTGAAATCAGCGCGCTTCCGCAGACCACCAGCGGGATTGAGAGCAGAAGCCCGAAGATCACGAGCCCCATCTCGCCGTGCGGCGAACTGCTGCCTTCCTTCGCGATGCCGGCGATGGCGATCACATTGTCGAGGCTCATGATCACGTCGGCCACGATGATAAGGCGGACGGCGTGCCAGAGTGAAGAGGCGTTGTGCCTGCCCCCGTGTTCTGGGTGTGCCGCTGCCTCCAGCGCTTCCTCCTGCGGGCGCACTAGTTTCCATGCCACCCAGAGCAGAACCACGCCGGCGATGAGCTGGAGGATCGGGATGCTCGTCAGCCAAGTGATGAGAAAGACGAAAAGCACGCGCAGGCCGACCGCTCCACCGGCGCCGAAAATTTGTCCCCAGAATCGCTGAGAAGACGGGAGTGATCGTGTCGCCAGCGCAATGACGAGCGCGTTGTCACCCGCGAGCACGAGGTCTGTGAGGACGATCTGCACGAACTTTGCCAGCGTGCCGGGGTCGGGCCAGTTCATGCGTGGGATTTGCGAAGCGTTGCGCGATGTCCGCGGCCCGGAATTCGAGTCACTCGAAGTCGTAGATCACCGCGCGGGCGCAGCACGGCTTGAAGACCTTTTCGACAAAATCGAGGTGCAGCGGATGCACCTGGTAGTCGTCCTGTGCCTGCTTGGTCTCGAAGTTCAGATTCAGCGCGACCTGGTAGCTCTGGTCCACGACCGGGCGATGGCTCGGCACCATTTTGCCGACGTGAAAACTGACCACGCCGGGGATGGGCCGCAGGTATTTTTCCGCACCGGCCAGCAGCTCGGCGGCTGCGTTCGGGATTTCGGGTTTGGTCCAAAAGATGACGACGTGACTGAACATAAGGGGGGTGTGCTTAGTGTGCCTGGGTGCTTGCTGGCAAGCAGTACTCAGCCGATGGGATCGCGCGTGAGATTGCTGTTCACGGTGCGCAGCAGTCCGAGGGGATTCGCATTCCGCAGTGCATCTGGCAGCGAGGATTCAGGGAAGCCCTGCAGGCACAGCGGGCGTGCCCAGCGTGCGATGGCGGCGGTGCCGACGCTCGTGAAGCGCGAGTCTGTCGTCGCCGGATACGGGCCGCCGTGCTGCATCGAGGGGCACACTTCGACGCCGGGGGAGAAGCCGTTCACGAGCACGCGGCCCGCCTTGCGTTCGAGGATGCGGACGAGGTCGGTGAAATCCGACAGGTCGGTTTCGTCCGCGTGCAACGTCGCGGTGAGCTGGCCGGGCAGCGCACGTGCGGCGGCTTCGAGTTCGGTCACCGTCTGCGCGGAGACGAGCAATGTGTATGGGCCGAAGATTTCCTCACGCAGTTCGCGGTGTGTGAGAAATGTCTCCACGTCCGTCGCGAATGCGACCGGTTCGGCCTGCGTCTTCGCGGGATCGGCGTCGGCGTCGGATTCCGCGAGCACGAGCACGCCGGGGACTTTTTTCACGCGCTCGATGCCGGCGTGGAATGCGTCGCAGATCCCGCGATGGAGCATCGTGCCGGGTGCCGCGGCCTGCACCTGCGTGCGGAACTGCCCGATGAATGATTCAAACTCCGCGCCGCCGAGCGCGAGCACGATGCCGGGCTTTGTGCAAAACTGGCCGACGCCGATCGTGAACGCGGCCTTCAGCCCCTGCGCGATTGCCCCTGCGCGATTTTTCAGCGCAGCGGGCAGGATGAAGAGCGGATTGGTGCTGCCCATTTCCGCGAAGACGGGGATCGGCTCGGGCCTCGTGGCTGCCGCATCGAAGAGCGCACGGCCTGCGCGTTCCGAGCCGGTGAAACCGAGCGCGCGCGTGAGCGGATGGCGCACGAGTTCCTGTGCGACTTCCGCGCCGGTGCCGTGAAGCAGCGAGAACGTGCCAGGCGGGACGTGGCAGGTTTCCATCGCGCGATAGATGGCGCGCGCGACGATTTCCGAGGTGCCGGGGTGCGCCGGGTGCGCCTTCACCACGACGGGGCAGCCGGCGGCGAGCGCCGAGGCCGTGTCCCCGCCAGCGGTGGAAAATGCGAGGGGAAAATTGCTCGCGCCAAGAACGACGACCGGACCGAGGGGCACGAGCATCCGGCGCAGATCGGGGCGGGGCATCGGCTGGCGATCGGGCATCGCGGGATCGATCCGCGCGTCCACCCACGAGCCTTCGCGGATGAGCGCGGCGAAGGTCTTGAACTGCCCGCACGTGCGCGCTCGCTCGCCGGTGAAGCGCTCGATCGGCAGGCCGGATTCCGCACTCGCTCGCTGGAGAAGCACGTCGCCAGCCGCCATGATTTCTGCGGCGATCACGTCGAGAAAATCCGCGCGCGCCTTTGCCGGCATCTGCCGGAAAATCTCGAAAGCCTCGTCGGCCTGATGCATCGCGAGATTCACATCTTCGGCGCTTGCCTCGTGAAAATCCGGCTCGAGCCGCGAGCCGTCGAGCGGGGAGACTGCGTGAAAGGTCTTCGCGCTGGCGTGCGCGGTTTTTCCAGCGATGAGGGAGCGTCCGTCGAGTTGCATAAAAGGCGAATGGCGGATCGCCCGCGCGAACGCAAACCCGAATCAGAGCAAGCTCGTGTCGTCGCGCTTTTCCAGTCGCATGATCTGCTTCTTCACGACTTCGACGTTCTTCGTGATCTCGAAAAGCGCCTTCACGATCTCGCCCTTCGTCGCGTCGTCGCCGAGTGCGTTGAGCAGCGGGTGGATTTTTGTGATGGCGGCGGAGGCGGCGTTTGCGTGGTCGCGGATTTGCAGGCTGGCGGTGGCTCGGTCCATGCCGCGCATCGTGCGCAGGAAGTGCAGCGCGGCAAGCCTTGAGCGCGCGCGTCGCGATGCGTAGGGTCGGGAAAATGCGAGTCATCATCACGTGCGGGCCGAGCTTTGAACCGATTGACGGCGTGCGCCGGCTCACGAATTTTTCCACCGGCGAACTCGGCCTGCTGCTCTCGGCAGAGCTGTCGCGCGCCGGACATGACGTCATCTGCCTGAAAGGCGAGGGCGCGGTGTCGCGTGCGGATTTCGGCGGCGCGCGGGTGATCCCTTTTTCCACGAATGCCGATCTGCTGGCACGGCTGCGCGACATCAGCACTGGCGGCGCGGGCGCTGTCTTTCACGCGGCGGCGCTGTGCGACTACCGCGTGAAGACCGTGTGCGGCAGCGATGGTGCGGCGCTGAAGGCGGAGAAGCTCCCGTCGCGCTCCGGCGAACTGACACTCACGCTCGAACCCGCCGTGAAACTGCTGCCCGAGCTGCGCGCAATTTTTCCCGCCGC
>JBDSAR010000475.1:0-7479 GCA_039922035.1 Chthoniobacteraceae bacterium | reverse complement strand
CCCCGTTAGCGAGTAATTGCGGGGGCCGGACTGGAACCGACGACCTCCAGCGCATGAGGCTGGCGAGCTGCCGCAGCTCTACCCCGCGATTTGCGGACCGGTTACTTCCAGCCCGCTTGCCGGAGAGTGCGTGTCAAAAGGAACTCAGCACGGTGCTGCGTCTTCTTTCCCTGGATGTTGATGGCCGACTGGATGCGCCGGTCGTAGCTCTCGACGTTGGTGACGTATTTCACCGCGTTGGTGAGGAAGACGCGGAACAGGTTGATGATCGCCGCCGAATCTTTACTTCCGTCGCAAGCTCAGCGCCTTGATTCGCGAGGCGAGCGTGGCGGGCTTCATGCCGAGGAGGGCGGCGGCGGCGGCGAGGCCGCCGACTTTGCATGGACCGAGAAGATGCCCATCGGCGGAGCGGAGGATCTCGAATGGTTCGCGGCGCAAGCCCGGCGCATCAATCCTGCGCGCACCGACCTGCAGACGATCATGGACTACCTCGACGCCGACGATCACATCAGCTATGGCGGAGCTGCCTGAACCACGACTATGATCACCCCGCGACCACCGCTCCCGCCTTTCACCGAGGAAACCGCGCGCCAAAAAGTGCAGCTCGCCGAGGACGCTTGGAATTCGCGCGACCCGGAGCGCGTCTCGCTCGCCTACACGCCGGATACCGAATGGCGCAACCGCGATGTTTTTCTCAACGGCCGCGCCGAGGTTGTCGAATTCCTCAAGCGCAAATGGGCGAAGGAGCATGACTATCGGCTGCGCAAAATGCTGTGGGCTTTCACCGGCAATCGCATCGCCGTGCGCTTCGAATACGAGTGGCACGACGAGGCCGGCCAGTGGTGGCGCAGTCACGGGAATGAGAACTGGGAGTTCGACGCCGACGGCTATATGGCGAGGCGATTCGCCAGCATCAACGACCAGCCCATCGCCGAGGCGGATCGCAAGTTCCGCTGGGAGCGCAAAGCCTGACGTCATGGCCGCGAAATTCATGCAGCTCGTGCTCACTCCCGCCGTGCAGGCCGCACAGGAGCGTTACTTTGGCAAGCACCAGAGCGTCGCCGAAGCGCCCGAGCGCGATCCGTTCACCGGCGACGAAGCCGCATTCATCGCCGCGCGCGACAGCTTCTACATGGCCACCACCAACAGCGACGGCTGGCCCTACGTGCAGCATCGCGGTGGCCCGGCAGGCTTCCTGAAAGTGCTTGGCCCGCACCAGCTCGGCTTCGCCGATTTCAAAGGCAACCGCCAGGTGCTCACCACCGGCAACCTCGACGGCGACGACCGCGTGGCGCTCTTTCTGATGGATTACCCGAATCGCGAACGCCTCAAGATCCTCGGCCACGCCCGAGTCCTCGATGCCCGCGACAACGCCGAGCTTGCCGACCAGCTCACGCCGACGCCCGAACTCCGCAGCAGGATCGAGCGCATCTTCCTCATCGAAATCGTGAGCTACGACTGGAACTGCCCGCAATACATCACCCCGCGCTACACGGAGGCGGAGGTCGAGGCACACATCGCCCCGCTCAAGGCGCGCATTGCCGAGTTGGAGATGCGACTGAAAGTCTGACGCGAGCCGAACTTTTCCCTCACAGCGTCCCGGCTTCGAGCTGATCGAGGTAAATGAAGTCCGGCGATTTTACTCCAGCCTCGGCGCGAATCTTTACGAGTTCGGGTGACTCGAAGAACCGCCTCGCGTCATCAAGCGAAGTCCACGCGGAGAAATGCACGATCTTGTTGGAGTCACTTTGATACTTGAGAACTTGGTAAGAGCGCTCGCCGGCTTCGCGACGGATGTCGGCGGCACGGTCGAAGGCTTTCTTCCATGACTCTTAGTCTGCGACTTCGTGAATGATGAGGACGTGAGGCATCGGCGGATGCGGCATCAGCTTGCCACCATCGCAGGATAGTCGGTGTAGCCCGCAGGGCCGGGGGAGTAGAATGTCGCGGCGTTCGGCGCGTTGAGCGGAGCGCCAGCTTTGATGCGGGCTGGGAGATCCGGATTCGCGAGGAAGCTCGTGCCGAAGGCGACGGCGTCGAGCTTCCCCTCGGTGATGGCGGAGGCTGCTTCGTCGGCGGTGTAGCCCATGTTCGCGATGAGCACGCCGCGGTAGTGCTTGCGGACAGGCGTGACGACATCGCCTTTCTGCTGCTGGAAGAAGTCGCTGCGCATGACGTGCAGGTAGGCGAGATGGCAATCGTTGAGCCGCTGCGCGAGCCAGGTGCTGAGGCCGATGGGGTCGCTGTCGATCATGCTGTTGTAGCTGTTCAGCGGCGAGATGCGCAGGCCCACGCGGTCGCTGCCCCAGACTTCGCTGACGGCGGCGATGACTTCGAGCATGAGGCGCGCGCGGTTTTCGACGGGGCCACCATACGGGCCAGTGCGCTTGTTCGCGCCATCGCGCAAAAATTCATCGAGCAGGTAGCCGTTTGCGCCGTGGACTTCCACTCCGTCGAAGCCGGCGGCCTTCGCGTTTTGCGCGGCCTTCTTGAACCCCGCGATGATGCCGGGGATTTCGTCGTTACGCAGTTCGCGCGGCATCACGTAGGGCTTTTTGCCCTCGGGCGTGTGGACTTCGTCGCCGGTGATCGGAATCGCACTCGGTGCGACGGGTTGCGCGCCGCCATTCAGGAGCGGATGGCAGGCGCGTCCGCCGTGCCAGAGTTGCAGGAAGATGCGCCCGCCCGCGGCGTGGACGGCATCCGTGGTCTGGCGCCAGCCGGTGACTTGCGCGTCGGAGTAGATGCCCGGCTCCATCCAGAACGACGAGTTGCCCTCCATGACCATCGTGGCCTCCGCGACGATGAGCCCCGCACTGGCGCGCTGCGAATAGTAGGTCGCCATGAGGTCACCGGGCACATGGTCGGCGTCCGCGCGGCAGCGGGTGAGCGGGGCCATCAGGATACGATTCGGCAGCGTGAGTGCGCCGAGTTGGAGCGGGGTGAAGAGGTCGTTGGTCATTTGGTTTTGTGTGGTTGAAATGATGGATCAGGCGAGGTCGAAGAGGATCGCCTCGGTCTGCTTGGTCGCGCTGAGCGTGAGCACACCGGCGTCCTCGGTGCTCGCGCCGTCGCCGGTGGAAAGGTGCGCGCCGTTGAGGTCGAGTTCGCCGTCGGCGATTTGCAGCCACGCGGCGCGTCCGGTGCGGATGTCGTGCGTCACGCTCTCGCCGGGCGCGAGGCGGATGCGGTAGATGTCGGCGTCCTGATGAATCGTCGCGGAGTCGTCGCGTCCGTCGGGCGAGATGACGAGTACTTTCGCCGCGGTTTCGTGCTCGGGCTTCGGATGCCATTCCGTGTAGCTCGGCGTGAGGCCGCGCTCGCGGGGCTGGATCCAGATTTGGAGAAGATGCACCGCATCCTTGCGCGAGGGATTGAACTCGCTGTGCGTCACTCCGAGGCCTGCGCTCATGAGCTGGATTTGCCCGGGGCGCAGCGTGCGACCGTTGCCCATGCTGTCCTTGTGCGCGAGTTCTCCCGCGAGCACGTAGCTGAAGATTTCCATGTCGCGGTGCGGATGCGTGCCGAAGCCCATGCCGGGCGCGACGTGGTCGTCATTGATGACACGCAGCGTGCGAAAGCCCATGTGGGCCGGGTCGTGGTAGTCGGCAAAGGAGAAGGTGTGGTGCGAATTCAGCCAACCATGGTCGGCATGGCCCCGCTCATTCGCTTTTCGGATGGTGATGTTCATTTCGCTTTTCATGGACGCACCCTGCCCGAATCCCGCCGCGCGCGGAAAGACGATGTTAGTTGGCTGACGATACCCGCCGGGTATGCTCGCCGCGCATGGAACTCAGGCACCTTCGATATTTCGTCGCCGTCGCGGAGGAGCAGAACGTCACCCGCGCCGCCGTGCGACTGCACGTCTCGCAGCCGCCGCTCAGCCGACAGATTCGCGATCTGGAGGACGAACTCGGCGTCCCACTTTTCGCGCGCAGCGCAAAGTCCGTGCGGCTCACGGAGGCAGGCCGCGTCTTCCTCGACGAAGCGCGCGCCGTCTTGCGCCGCGCGGATGAAGCCGTGGGAGCCGTGCGCGCGATCGCCAACGGCTCCGGCGGCGAAATCCACGTCGGCTACGCGCCGTCGCTCACCGTGGAAATCCTGCCCGCCGCGCTGCGCGAGTTTGAGCGCCTCGCACCCGGCGTGCGTGTTTCGCTGCACGATCTCTCGACCGAGGAAATGCTCGCGTGCCTCCGGAACGGACGCCTGCACGTCGCGCTGATGAACCGTCCGCACAGCCGCACGCTCGGCACGTTGCGTTTCACGGAAATTCGCCGCTATGCCCTGTGCGTCGCCATGCCCGCGACGCACTCATTCGTGCGTGGAGCGCGCCCGACGCTGGAGCGAATCTTCAGCGAGCGCCTCATCGCCTACACCCGCGCCGACTATCCCGAGTATCACGAAATGCTTGCCTCGCTCGCGCCGACCCCGCTGCGCGTCGCCGAGGAGCACGACAGCTCGACGAGTCTCATCGCCGCCATCGAGGCGGGCCGCGGCATCGCGCTCGTCCCGGAGACCTTCGCCTGCTTTTCCGGCACCCGGCTGAAGCTCCGTCCGATCGCTGGAAAGATCGCCCCGTTGGTGGTCGGCGCGGTGATCCCGAAAGGCAGCACCTGCACACTCGCAGGCCGCTTTCTGGACGCGGCCACTCATTGAAACAGCGAGCGCGCGGTCACTGAAGCGGCATCCGTGTGACGCATCACCACCCACCTCTCTGGCCCCTTGCGCTGGAGAGTTGGCGCTTCTGGCGAGGGAGGTGAGACGAAGTTGAAAGTCCGGATGACTCCTCCCGCCATGCCGTTCACACTGGCTTGACTGAACGGATTTCCGACGACGTTGGAAACGCTCCGATGCGCTCTCTCGCACTGCTTCAGGGTTCGTTCCAATCACGCTCACCGGATGAATCCGGACGACGTGCAATGCTCCAAATTCTCGGATTCGACGACCTTGATACTCGTCATAGTCGTCATTGCATCACTCCTCATTTTTTTCAGCGTTCTTCTCACGATTCATCCGCTCCCATTCCGTTTCCACGAATTCGTGGGACATCAGGACCCCCTTCCCGACTACGAGAGTAACTGCCAGCCCGAGAAAGAAAATTCCGGCGACAAATTCCATGGATTAGGATCCCTTCCTGGTAGTGATTCCCGCCGAGAGAATGCATACTCTTACGCCCACCCACAGACTAAGAATGCTCGGCACCCAGATTCCGACAAAGAGGCCGTATTCGTGACTGACAAGGAACCACAGGGAAACGCTCGCAAGAAAGCTAATGAAGGCTCCGATGAGGAAAGGATAATCGATCTTATGAAACATGGGCGGAGAACAATGAGTTATCTAACCTTGCAGGGGCTGGCGGTTTTGGACCGCCAGCCCCGCATGAAGGTCTTTACGGGATGAGGACGGTGTCGATGACGTGGATGACGCCATTGCTCGCGGCGATGTCCGTCTTTACCACGGTAGCAGCGCCAATTGTCACTTTGCCGCCGTCCACCTTGATGGCTGCTTCCTTGCCATTCACGGTCTTGGGGTTGGACGTTGTCACGTCGGCAGCCATGACTTTACCGGCCAGCACGTGATAGGTGAGGATCGCGACGAGTTTGTCCTTGTTCTCGGGCTTAAGCAGGGACTTGACCGTCCCTGCGGGGAGCTTGGCGAATGCAGCATCGGTGGGAGCGAAGACGGTGAACGGTCCTTTGCCACTGAGCGTGTCCACGAGGCCGGCGGCTTTGACCGCGGCGACGAGGGTATTGAACTGACCGGCGCCGACAGCGACACCGACGATGGTTTTCTCCTCGGATGCTCGGAGATTGGTGGTGGTGAGGGTGAATGCCGCAGCGATGGCTCCGGCGATAAGGAATGACTTTTTCATACGGTTTCTATTTTTGTTGTTGGCTTGTTTCCGAAGGCGAGGATTCGCTTTCGTGAAAGGCTGAACGCCGGGCGCGCGGAGGCAGGTGCCGGATTTATTTTGTGAAATTGATCGCGTTCCGGCATCCGCGCGGCAGCGGGGGACGTTGGCGCGAACATTCAAAGCCGTGTGCATCGCGCCGACTGTGCGAGTCGTTGCTCACGCAGATGCGCTGTCGTTCTATCAGCGGCCCCAGGAGGCGAACCGGGCGCGTGGCTGCGATTTTTCCGAGGGAGCGGTGATAAAGCGGTCGGATTGGAACTACCCGGTGCAGCCGCGCTCGGTGACGGAGGAATTCCGGGGACGGGTGAAGCACCGGTTTGGTGCGTGAAGAGGAGACTGGAGATTCGCTTGCGGGTCCTCAGGCGGCGGGTTAACGTAAGTGAGGTTCAAACCGACCGGATCGCTTCATCTCATACCACCGTGGAATACCTCCTCATCGCCTTGCAGCTTATCGTCGGCCTCGGAATTTTGAATGTCTGGATGCTTCGCTCGGGGAAAGCGACGCCGTATCGCGGCGGCGAAGCGAGGAACCTGCGCGAGGAATTCGCCGCCTATGGGCTGCCATTCTGGTTCATGTGCGTGATCGGTGTGCTGAAGGTCGGACTGGCGCTCTCCCTTCTAGCCGCCATATGGATTCACCGCGTCGCACAGCCGGCGGCGATCGGACTCGGAGTGCTCATGCTGGGGGCGTTCGTCATGCACCTCAAAGTGAAAGACCCAATCAAGAAAGCCCTGCCATCCATCGCCGTGCTCGCCATGTGTGCGGCGATTGCTTTCCTGTGAGGATCCGGCTGGTCAGAACGCCGCTAGGGAAAGGTAGGCGTTCAGCGCGAGATAGAGCAGTGCGGGGATCGTCTGCTGCAGACTGTCTTTGATCTTAATCCGGACGCCGACGGCGGTCAGCATCATGACGACGAGCCCGGTGGACGCCGCGCGTCCCATCCACGGCTGGCTCAGGCCGCCCAGCAGTCCGATCGCTGCGCACAATTGCAGGCCACCCACCAGCGTGCGCTGCGATCCAAGCTGATAGCGATCGAACTCCCGCTTCATGGAGGCGGAGAGAAAGCACGCCGACCCGTAGGCAAAAAAGGAGATGGCTGAGAAAAGGACCAGGGCGGCGTTCAAGGACGCGAGCATAGCATTATTCCCTAAACGTCTCCGGTTTTTTGGCTCATGCAGCGACGGATGCATCCGCTGCCGGCTACAAACGTGAACTCTGCATCAAAATTCCATCCTATAAAACAAACCCGCCATCGCCGGCCTCGCCGCCGTGTTTCTCGGCAGCACTTTTGTCCTCGCCGACTCCACCGTCCCGAGTTCATACCCGCTGAGGAAATGCGTCGTGTCCGGCGAGAAACTCGGAGGGCACGGCAAGCCCGTGAAAGTCACGTCCGACGGCACGGATGTGTATTTCTGCTGCAAGGCTTGCATCAATGACTTCAACAAAGACCCGAAGAAATTCGTGAAGATGGTGACCGACGCAGCCCCGCAGAAGTAGGCACGGCTGCACCGGGTTTCGAAAATGTTTTCAGGAAAGGTATCCGGAAATAGTGCGACATCGTAAC
>JBDSAR010000474.1:0-4775 GCA_039922035.1 Chthoniobacteraceae bacterium | reverse complement strand
TGGCTCACCAACATGGACGCCCACCGCACCGAAATCTGGCCACTCTTCGAGCAAACCTACGGCGCGGACAAAGTGAAACGCTGGTGGACCTACTGGCGCGTCTTCTTCCTCGCGTGCGCGGAACTCTGGGGCTACCGCGACGGCAACGAGTGGCATGTCTCGCATTACCGATTTCGGAGGCCATAGTTCCTTTGTCCGGGGATACTCGGAAGCACAGTCGAGGTGTCCGCGGTTTATCAAGCGGTGCTCGGTTTGCCTCCCGCCGTCTGTGTCGGCATTCAGTGTTTATGCTGTTTTTTTGGCAAACGTCGTCGCATCGTGGGGAATGCAGACTCCGCACCGATTTCGCTCCAGCGACCCAATCAAGGGCCGACCCGCGTTGCGATCCATTTTTGTCGCATGCGTGTTTTAAGATGGAAGTGACCGAGAATCCACAGGTGGGGACTTCGGCATGCAGGTGATGGCTGCTCCTGATGGCGCCTCGGACTCCCGACCTTTCTTCGGACGGGTGGAATCTCTGCGCGGTTTGGGTGCCATGCTGGTGGCGGGTTACCACTTCGGTGCAGCCCCAGTGAATGGCATCAGCCTCATGCCGGATGCCCCATGGCCGGATGCAGGGCCACTTCAAAATGCGCTCCGTCAGCTCGGTGCGACGGCGCTGGCGGCACATGCCGCGCTGATGGTCTTTTTCGTCATCAGCGGGTTTGTGCTCCGGCTGTCGTTGCAATACGGACCGCAACAGCCGGTCGGGGCGACAATCCGGTTCCTCCTCGGCCGTATCTTTCGGATGTATCCGATCGTCTTTTTTGCGGTCATCCTCGCGACAGTCGTTGCGAAGCAGCCGGTGACCATCCGTGAGTTTTTCGCGCACGCACTGCTGCTCGATGTCTCGATCAACGGGACATGGTGGGCCCTGCAAGTCGAGCTGATCATGGCCCCGATCATCGTGGCGCTCTACTTTCTCGAGCGAAGTCGCGGGCCGCGCGTCCTGGTGTTCCTGGCCATTGTCACGTCCGCCCTGGCGTTCAAGCCGAGTTGGGCCCTTTGGCGTCCGATCTCGGTCAATATGTTCGCATTCATCCTGGGGATGCTGCTTCCGACGGCGGGGCGATCCTTCGTCGCCGGACTTACCCGCCGTGCCGCCGGGACGTGGCTCGCGATTGCACTGGTGCTCATCGTATTGCCGAACCCTTTGTGCGGCCGCTACTCGAGGGTCGGCGCTGTGATCGAGGGCTATCTGGCATTCGTGCTCGTGAGCCTTGTCGCATACCGGCAGGATCTGCGGGCGCTGAGATGGCTTGATGTGAAGCCGCTTCGCCTGATTGGCCAGGCCTCGGGGAGCTACTACGTGCTCCACATGGCGACGGTGCCAGTGGCTCTCGCCGTGGCTGCGGTACTCGTCCCGGCGTCGTGGAGCGCGAGTGCTCCGGTCTTCGTGGGGATGCTCGTTCTTTCCGTCTGGCTCATCGCGTTCGCCCCGGTGGCCGTCGGCACCTATTACCTGATCGAATTGCCGGGAATCGCGCTCGGGAAACGCGTCATGCGACTTTTAAAAATCGGCGCGAAGCCCGCGCCGATGGTGGGCATCGAACCGGCAGCCGCGGGGCGTGACGCACCCCGCTGAGTTTCGCCCCTGCGGGACGGAGCCATTGTGCTGACGCCAGCGGATCCGGTATGAACGCAACGGCTGTTCGGATGCCGCGACCGGCTCTGCCACTGAGGGGTTCAAGCTGGTCGGGCCGGCGGGATTCGAACCCACGACCTCTTGAACCCCATTCAAGCGTTCTACCAAGCTGAACTACGGCCCGATTCCAGCGGGCGGGGAAACTGCGCGGTGGCCGGGTGCTTGGCAAGCGGGATTTGCGCGCTACGGTCGCGGCATGTCGAAAATTTTCGCGATCCTGCTGCTCATGGCCACCGCTGCGTTCGCGCAGAATGCGGATGAGTGGGAGCCATTCCGCAAGACGGGCCTCTTTGCGGCGAAGTCCGCGCTGTGGATCTCGCCGGACATGGAAAAGGAGACGGTCGGCGAATTTTCCTCGCGACTTCTCGCAGGCACGCGGGAGGGCGATGCGAAGGCGATGGCGACGCTCGCGAGGCTCTTCTTCGCGCGCGGCGATGTGGAGCGCGCGGGCGAATGGCTGGGCAAGGCCGCGGATGCCGGCCACGGCGGCGCGCAGCTCGATCTCGGCACGATGTTTGCGCAGGGCATCGGGCGTCCGCAGGATTTCGTGGAAGCCTATAAGTGGCTCTGGCTCGCGACGAATGCGAATGTGCCCGGAGCGGATGCGGCCCTTCGGGAGATTTCACAGAAGCTCACCGGTGCCCAGGTGCTGGACGGCGTGCAGCGTGCCTCGAAATTTCAGCAAGCGCACACGAAGGACGCGAATGTGCCGGCCGCTGCGGCGCGGTAGTGCTCAGCGATTGCCCAGCATCTCCTCAATGTGGGCGCGCTTCCGCCACGTCCATGTAGCGAGGATGATGGCCGAGACAAAAAGTGCGAGCAGCGCGCCGAGCGACGACCACCAGACGGCTGCGAGCATCGGGTGATTTTCCACCGGGAGCGTCGCCTTCAGCGGGCCGGAGATGCCATGCATGCCGTGCCGTGTCGTGACGAAGCCCGTGATCCCGGCGAGGATCGAGACGAGCGTCATCAGCGCGAGCAGGCCGGGAATGATGCGGTGAAAGAAGGATGCCTTCAGCGCGGGACGCGGGCCGAAGTTCGCCGCGAGTCCGAGCGCGATCCCGGCGAAAGTCGCGGGCATCAGCAGATCGAGCGCACCCCATACCGCGCCGAGCGCGAGCGTGGGCCAGTGCTCGAACGATGGCGGACGGCCGAGCGTGAATGCCTCCGGGCACAGCGCCGAGGACACGGCACCGAGGACGCCACCGTAGGCGCACAGGGAGACGATGCACAGCAGCATGAGCTTCGCGATTTCCATGGCGCGCACATTTCCGCGGCGGCGCGGCGCTGTCGAGCACCGCATGGGCGCGGCGCGTCCTGATCTTTTTCTTATTCTTATTCGTATTCTTTATCCGGCCGCCGCCGCGCACTGCACGGGGCATGGGAATAGGAATAAGATTACGAATATGATTAAGAGGGCACACCCGGGAGATCATGATCGCCCAGTTGAAATTTCCGGCGAATCCTGTTCCCGTCGCGCCATGCCAGCACCCGCGCCCATCTCCCCGGAAGAAGCCACGCGACTTTCACACGAGGTCATCCACCGCGCGAAATTCCCCATGCTCGCCACCGTGGACGAGGTCGGTCAGCCGCGCGTGCGCCCGGTGTCGCCCGTGCGCGTGGACGGCTTCACGATTTTCGTCGCGAATCTCCGCAGCTATGGAAAGACGCGCGAACTCGCCGCGAACCCGCGCTGCGAACTGTGCTACCTCGACGAGCATCACGACCAGGTGCGCATCACCGGCAACGCTCACATCGAGCGCGACGCCGCGGTGCTGGCGGCGATCTGGGAAAGCAACCCGCTTCTTCGCCGATACCTCGGCACGCCGGAGAACCCGGAACTCATCATCTACCGCATCGGGCCGTCGCGCGTGCGCTTCATGCGTGAATGGGCTCTCGAATACATCGAGGTGCCGCCTGGCGCATAGCCGGAAATGCGGAGATTTCCGTGCTTGCCCGCGAATGTGAAAAGGTCTTAGCCTCGGAATGCTATGGCCACATTGACGAAAAGGGAGATCGTTCTGAATATCAGCAACGAAACAGGGCAGGTGCAGCATGATGTGTTCGATGTCGTTCAAAAGACGCTCGACCAAATCATCGAGGCCCTCGCCCGAGGCGACAACATCGAGCTGCGCAATTTCGGCGTGTTCGAGGTGAAGCTCACAAAGCCGCGGGTCGGCCGCAATCCGAACGTGCCGGGGAGCAAGTTCGTCATTCCGGCTCGCGCGACGGTGAAATTCAAGTCCGGCAAAATCATGAAGCAGCGCGTGGGCCAGCTCACGGCGAAGATGAAGGCGGACGCGGACACGGGTCCGTAGGCCGCAGACTGCAGTCGGGATCTTTTGGAGGGCGGCATTCGGACGGTTCCTGATTTGAGGAGGCTTCATCGCCTGGTCGCACAGGGATGCGAAGACGCGGCGAAATGGAGGGAAACATGATGAGGCCACCGACAGACTTTCGCGCCGGTTGCCAAGTGCCGCGCGTAACGGCATGGTATTTGCCCTTTTTTACCGATGCCGATCAAACGTCCAGCACTCACCGTCGTTCCGAGCCCCGATTGCATCGAGGTGCGTGGCGCGCGGCAGAATAACCTCAAGGGGTTCGATCTCGATCTGCCGCTGGGCAAATTGATCGTCGTCACCGGACCGAGCGGGAGCGGGAAGTCGTCGCTCGCATTCGACACGATTTACGCCGAGGGGCAGCGGCGCTACGTGGAGACATTCAGCCCGTACACGCGGCAGTTCCTCGACCGCATGGACAAGCCGCGCGTGGACGAAATCCGCGGCATCCCGCCGGCTATCGCGATCGAGCAGACGAACAACGTGAAGAGCACGCGCTCGACCGTCGGCACGATGACGGAGATCAACGACTATCTGAAGCTGCTCTTCCCGCGCATCGCCACTGCGCTGTGCCCGAAGTGCGCGCTGGAAATCAAACCCGAGTCGGCGAAGAGCATCGTCGAACATGTGTTCGAGCAGCACGGCGGTGCGGCGGTGCTGGTGACGTTCGGGGTGCCCGTGCCCGCGGGGACAAAGCCCACGGACTTTTTCTCGTTCCTCCAACAGCAGGGCTACCTGCGCGTGTGGCTCGA
>JBDSAR010000473.1:0-3704 GCA_039922035.1 Chthoniobacteraceae bacterium | reverse complement strand
TCGGAGATGTTCGGACCGACGCAGTCGCTCAATCTCGATCGCAACCTGGAAAAAGCCGCCGGACTCCGGCTCACGGGGCTGCTCGCGTCGCCCGAGGGATTCTGGGGCGAGACAGAATACAATCCCGGCGACCGCACGACCATTCCATTCTTCGATCCGAAAAAGGATCACCCCGCCCCGCTCACGCTCGGCGTCGCTGTCGAGCGCGGAGGTTCCGCCGACCCGAAGGTGAAGCTCGAAACCTCGCGGCTGGTCGTGTTCGGCAACGGCGATTTCCTCACGGACAAGGGACTCCAGATCGGTCAGGCCAGCCTCGAACTTGCTCTCAACAGCGTGAACTGGCTGCTCAACCGCGACAACCTGATCAGCATCCCGCCGAAGCAGAAGGAAAAGCAGAGCCTGAAGCTGACCGATGCGCAGATCAGCACGATCCGCTGGTGGGTGATGCTTTTCATTCCGGCAATCATCGCGGTCTTCGGCCTCTACCACCTCATGTGGCGCTCGGGAAAAAATGTGTTCATGCTCACGGTCTGGCTCGCGGTGGTGTTCCTCGTGTTCATCGCATCGTGGCTCACGCTGCAATGGCGTCTCGGGCTGTGGAAGCCGACGCTCCGGATGTCGCCGGCTTTCTGGATCGCGATCAGCGTGGCGGCGGGCATCGCTGTCGCAGCCGCAATCGCGAACACCTTCGAGCAAAAGCGTCTCGTCAAAAATCAGGACTGATCCCCATTTTTCCAAGCCATGAAAACCCGCAACACCATCGTAATGCTCGTCGTCCTCGTTGGGCTTTTTGCCTACTTGAAATGGTGGGATCCGAAGTTCGAAGGCACCGATGCGAAGGCTGAAAAGAAGGGCAAGCCCGTGCAGATCGATCGCGATTCGGTGACGTCCGTGACGATCCGCAACAGCGAGGGATCGCTCCAGCTCACGAAGGCGCCCGATGGCAACTGGCTGATCGAAACGCCGGTGAAGGACCGCGCGGATTCGCTGGCGATCTCCACGCTTTTCACCTCGCTCGAAAGCCTGCGCATGGACGCGATCCCCGCTGGCAAAGGCGGCGCGCTCGCGGACTACGGGCTGACGAAGGGCGACGTGAGCATCAAGGTGAACGGGAAGACTCCCGTCGAGCTGCTCATCGGCAAGGAAACCGCCGTGGAGGGCAAGGTGTACATGCGCGTGGAGGGCAAGGACACCGCATACGTGGCCGCGAAGGATCTGTGCGATCAGACTTCGAAAGGCGTGAAGGAATGGCGTGACCACAGGCTGAGCGACCTGACTGCGACGCAGGTAAGCAAGGTCGCGGTGAAGACTGCGAAAGGGGAGTTTGAGGTCGAGAAAACGTCCAACCACTGGTCGCTCACACGCCCGTTCAAGGGCCGTGCGGATGATCAGAAGCTGGCCGATCTCATCTCGAATGCGACGACGCCGCGCATTGAGGAATTCGTGACCGACGCCAAGGATCTCGGCGCATTCGGACTGGGCGAACCGCGAGCGACGGTCACTTTCCACGCCGAGGGCGTGAAGGAGCCCGTCGTTCTCCAGATCGGAAACGCAAAGAAATCCGACAAGCCCGCGGAGAAGAAGGAAGGCGAAACGAAAGAGCCCGGGACACCGCCGGCTCCGACGTTCGTGTATGTGAAACTCTCGACGCGCGACGGCGTCTTCTCCGTGCCCGCGGCGATCGAATCCCTGCTCACCGCACAGCCGAATGATTTGCGCGATCAGAACATCATGCGTGTGCAGACGGACATGGTGGATCGCATCACGCTTGAGGCGCCGGGCCGCGAAAAAATCATCCTCAGCCGCAGCGGCGAGGAGTGGGTGCGCAAAATCGACAAGCAGGCCGACAAGCCCGTGAACGGCGGCGCGGCGAACAGGCTGCTCTCGGATCTCACGACGATGAAAGTCTCGCGCTTCGTCGCGGACGTGGCTGGCGATCTGAAGCAGTACGGTCTCGACGCGCCGGTGGCGACGGTGACGCTGAGCAGCTATTCCACCGAAGGCACGCCGGAGACGAAACCGGGCGATCGTCCGCTCGCAAAGCTCATGTTCGGGAAATTCGAGGGTGACGCCGGCTACGCAAAGCTCGACGACGAGCCTTTCATCGTCGCCGTGCCCGCATCGCTGCTTGAAGGGATGTGGACCGATCCGCTGCAGTGGCAGGAACTGAAAGTGCAGGAGCTGAAGGGCGAGGATGTCGCGGGATTTGAAGTCACACGCAGCGGCCAGCCTGCGCTCGCCTTTGACCGCGACAAGGACAGGAAGTGGAAGCTCGCGAAAGGCGAGGGGACCGTCAGCCAGGGTGCGGCGGAGTCGCTCGTGAACACGCTCGCGAATCTGCGCGCGGTGCGCTGGGCCGGCGCGACGAACGCTGCGGCGCAGGGCCTCGACAAGCCGAATGTGACCGTCACTTTCACCCTCGCGGACAAGAAGACCGGCAGGATCAGCGTGGGCAAAAACACGCCCGAGGAACTCTGGAATGCGACGCTGGATGGGAAGACGGGGACATTCCTGCTGAACAAACCCGATTTCGATGCGCTGAACGCCTCGCTCATCGAAACGCCCAAACCCGCGGCTGCGGCAGGCGCTCCGAATACGCCGTCAACGACAGTCACCACGCCTCCGATCGCTGTACCGGCGGTAGCGAGCCCGGTCGCAGATGCGCCTCCGGTTCCGGCCCGGCCGAAACTCATCACGTCGCCGGCCGATGAGCCGAAGCCAAAGCCGTAGATCGAGTCATGCACTTTGAGTGCATGACCCAAGGCGTTGTCCTTGGCTGGCCTGTTCGCGGGCCTTTGGACCTCGGCTCGTGACCGAGCGAAATAATGCAACCGCGGATCTCAGAGTGAGTCCCGAAAGTCCCATTTCAACGCAATGGCGCATAGGTGGGATGAGAGTTTCGCAGAGGGAAAAAGAAAAATCCCTCCGCGTTCCTCTCACTTTTACTCCGCGTCTCTGCGTTCAAATATGGCGCTGCCTCCGCTGGAAGTGGACTTTCAAGACACTCTCTCAGTGCGTTGGACGCCGCGTCCTCACTTCTGGAACATCGCATTCGTGCGGTCGCCGCCGCTCAGCACGTAAGCCACGAGGTCGAGGATTTCCTCCTTCTTCAGCATCGTGAGCAGCATCGGCGGCATCGGCGAAATCTTGCTCGGCTCGATGCTCTTCACGAGCTTGCGATCCACGGCGGTCTGCTGGTTTGGCTGCGAGGGATCAGTGCAGATCATCACGTTGTCGCCATTGAGGTTCACGATGGTGCCGATGACCTGCGTGCCGTCGTTCTTCGTCACGACGCTCGGGACGAACTGCTCGTTGATGACCTTGCTCGGGTTGATGATGTTGTCGAGCAGGTCGGTCGCGTTGTAGCGGCCGCCGGCCTGCGTGAGGTCGGGGCCGGTCATGCCGCCCTCGTTGCCATAGCGGTGGCAGGTGAAGCACGCCGCGGCGCCGAACATCTTGCGGCCATTGTCGAAGCTGCGTCCTTTCATCCCGGTCTTCGTCGCGGCACTGAGTTCTTCGAGCGTCCAGTTCGTCGGCGTGCGCCCTGCGAACATCGCACCGAGCGCTTCAATGGCGGTTTTGCGCTCGGGCTTTTTCTCGATGAGCGCGGCGAGTTCCGTCTTCTCCGTGTCGGAGAAGGTCGCGAGCGCGTCGGTGCGGATGAACTCGATGAATTTGTCGAAGCTCGCGCCGCCCTTGAAGTT
>JBDSAR010000472.1:0-1792 GCA_039922035.1 Chthoniobacteraceae bacterium | reverse complement strand
TGCGGACTTCGCCCAGCATCCGCTGCTGAAAGGAAGCGGTCGCTTGCACATCCACGCGTGATTTTTCCTGCTCCAGGAGCAAATCCACAAAATGCGGCGCATTGAAAACACGCCGCGCCTTTTCATACCGCAGCGGCTCCGCAACAGCGCGTTCGTATTCCTCCTGCGCGAGCCAGCCGAAGTCGCGCATCCGCCGCAGCACCGTCTCCTGCCGATTTTTCGCAGCCGCAGGATTCGCGTGCGGATTCAGTCTCGTCGGATTCCACGGCAACCCCGCGAGCAGCGCGGCCTCGGCATTGCTCAAGTCTGCAAGCGGCTTGCCGAAGTAGTAGTTCGCTGCCTCAGCCACGCCGAAGTTCATGTTCCCAAAATCCAGCCGGTTCAAATACGCCGCGAGGATTTCCTCCTTCGTCCAAATCTGCTCCAGCCGCAGCGCTGTCGCCATCTCGATGAACTTCGTCTTCAGCGTGCGCGGCCTCGGCACCGAGAGCTTGATGAGCTGCTGCGAGATCGTGGATGCGCCCGAAGTCTTCCTTCCCGCGCGCGCGCCCGACACCGCCGCGCGCCCCGCCGCGAGCCAGTCCACACCCGAGTGGGAAAAGAAACGCTTATCCTCCGCCGCGAGCATCGCGTGGATCACGTTCTGCGGAATCTCCGCATACTTTACCTCGCGCCGGAACCGCTCGCCGACGCGCTTCTCGCGCAGCGCCGCCCCGTTCCGATCCGTGAACTCCACGCTCACCGGCGGCGTCCGCAGCAGCGCCTCGGGCACGGGGACAAACTTCAGCCCGATCCACGCAGCGAGAAAAAGCGCGAGCAGCGTGAGCGTAGCGCGCTTCAGCCACTTCACCCACCGCCGCGACTGACGCGCAGTTTTCACGGCGTGCCAATGTAGGCGAGATTTTCAATCTCGCGCGGGAGGATGGGCGAAGGCGGCGGGATGGCGCGGAGCAAAACGCCTCCGGCAAAACGCACGCCGCTCGCCACCACCCCGCTGCGCTCGCCCGCGCGAGGTTGAAAACCTCGCCTACTTTGGCGCGCTCCCCGCGACTCTGCCCGACAACTCGCTCGCGCGCCGCAGTTCATTTCAGCGCCTTGCCTTTTACCACGAGCGACGCGCTCAAGCCGAAGCGATCCGGGTGATACATCTCCTCGATCTTCGCCGGTGGCGCGGTCGCGGAGCCGGTGGCGCGCACGCGGGCGAGGTAGCGGATCTGGTGTTTGCCGGGCCACATCGAATTCGAGAAGAACAGCGCGCGGTCGTCGCGCAGTTCGGTGAAGTCCGACGCATACACATTCGACAACGCCTGTCCCGCCATCGCCTGCGTTTTGAATTCCGGGTTCACCGCCTCGAAAATCGCGGGCAGCGGGTCATCAATCGCCACGTAGCTCGAACGCCCCGGCGCGACAAACTCCAGCGTGACCAGCACGCGGTCGCCGATGCGCGCCTCGTCGAGCGGCGACAGCGAGCCGTCGTCGTTGATGCGCTGGTAGCTGCGCGTGATCGAGTAGCCGCGATCCTTGCGCTCGGCGACGAGCGTCTTCGGCTGAGACTCCACTTTCACATGCGTGAAGATGCGGCCCTTGCCGGGATTGCGCAGCGTGATCGTCTTCGCCACGTCGAACGAAAACTCCTGCTCGAAAAATGCGCCTTTCGCCGGGAGTTTGAAGTCCGCAGCCGCGCCGCCTGCGACGAGCGCACCCTTCACTTCCTTGCGATCCGTCTCCGTGCGCCGGATGTATTCCGCGAGGCCGAGCACCGCCCATGCATTGCCCTGCGTGGTCATCCAGT
>JBDSAR010000471.1:0-5777 GCA_039922035.1 Chthoniobacteraceae bacterium | reverse complement strand
CTTTCCGACGAGGAAATCGCTGCAGTCGGTGGCAAGCACAAGAAGAAGAAGAAAAAGAACCAGTAATCCGGTTCAATCGCCACGCCCCAAGCAGGGCGCGGACTTTCCAGTGCGCGGGATACCTCCGGTGTCCCGCGCACTTTGTTTTTGCGGACGGATGCAAAGTCAAACGGCTCCGCAGGCTGGAAAATAAATTTGGCGCGAGGTTAATTTGGTCACATCCAGCCGGGCTTCTCCAAGGGAACGACGTGGGCAACCAAGAGACCAATCAAACAAACCAACTAATAAGCTGTAAAAAATTCCTCACATTCATCGCCGCTTGCGGCCTGCTGGTGGCCGCCTCCTTCGCCGCAGACGATATCGTTGATACCGCCAAATCCACCGGCGTGTTCAGAACCCTGACTGCCGCGCTCGACGCAGCGGATAAGACTTCAATGCTGAAAGAAAAGGGACCCTTCACGGTCTTCGCGCCCAGCGACGAAGCTTTCGCCAAACTGCCGAAGGGCACTGTGGAAGATCTCCTGAAACCGGAGAACAAGCAAAAGCTCGCAAAGATCCTCGCCTACCATGTGATCGAGGGCAAGGCCGTCATGGCTGCCGACGTGAAGACAATGATGGCGAAAACCGCCAACGGTGCGGACCTCGACATCAAAGTCATGAAAAAACATGTGATGGTCAACAACGCCAAAATTGTCAAAGCCGACGTCAAGGCCAGCAATGGAGTGATCCACGTCATTGATACGGTGCTCATGCCGCCGACCAAGTAAGCAGGCAACAACATCTGATTTTACGTGCGGACGGTGTGCAAAGCGCACCGTCCGCACTTATTTTTGGCGATGACATTCGGCAGGGATGAGCCGGAGGCAACCGAGAGCGCAGGGCTTAGATGCCGGCAGCCGGATGCTTGGCATCCAGCCGGGAGGTAAGTTCCTGCACCAGTCGTTCCAATTCACGCACTCGCCTGATTGTGTCGGGGAGTTGCATCACGCCAATGATTTGTCGCTTGGCCTGTTTGTCGGGCATTGCGGGGATGCCGAGGACCACGCCGCCGTCCGGCACATCGCGCATGACGCCGGACTTTGCGCCCACGGTCGCCTGGCTGCCGATGCTCAGGTGGCCGGCGATGCCGGACTGCGACGCGATGACGGCATAATCCCCGAGGCGCGTGCTGCCTGCAAACCCGACCTGCCCCATGATGAGGCAGTGGCGGCCAATCGTGACATTATGCGCGACATGGACGAGGTTATCTATCTTAGTCCCCGAACCTATGACCGTGGAACCTAATGCGCCGCGATCGATGGCGGCATTGGCACCAATCTCGACATCGTCGTGGATGACGACATTGCCGACCTGAAGCATTTTGCGATGGATGCCAGCGTCAAAGACATAGCCATAGCCGTCGCCACCGATGACCGTGCCGGCGTGGATGGTGACGCGATTGCCGATGGAGGTGCGAGCGTAGACAACCACATTGGGAAACAAGCTGACATCCTCGCCCAGGCGTGAGTCGTGAGCGACGTGGTTCCCGCCCATGAGCACGGAACGCGCCCCGATATGGACGCGTTCGCCGACGACGCAATTCGGCCCGATGTGCGCGCTTTCATGCACGACTGCCGTGGTTGCGATGACGGCGCTCGGATGAATCCCGGCGACATGCTGATCGACGGGGAAGAAGAGCGGCAGCACCTTGGCAAATGCCACGCGGGGATTCCGGACTCGGATGAGGGTCTTCGTGGCGGAGGTGAATGGGGCGGAGACCAATATGGCGCTGGCGGGGCTTTGCTCGGCAGTGAGGAAGTGGGCTTCCTTTTCCGCAAAGGTGAGGTCGCCGTTTTTGGCCGCGTCGGCGGGGGCCAGTCCTTTGATGACAGTCGTGGCGTCGCCCAGGACTTCCCCTTGGACTTGTTCGGCGATCTGGGCTGCGGTGTAGGATGTGAGCATGGGCGTCGGTGAAAAGTCAGTTTGCTGGAAAAAGATGAGCGCTTCAGAGCCTAATCCCAATGTCTATCCGAATTAGCAAACCGTGCGTGCCGGATTCGGAAGATCAGGACTCGGATGAAGAGTTTGGAATGAGATGTGACACAGCCTGGATGCGGGAGTTGTCGCGTCTCAGACCGACGTTGCGGGTCGGCGCATCGTGTCGTCAAAGCCGACCATTCGTTGCGAGTCCACGTCCCAAACTTTCAACCGCAGGCAGCGGAGAATTTCCAACGGATGCAGGCTGGTCTCGCGAGGCGAGGCCAGCTCGGGGATCTCACGGAAGGCCTCGGGCAGCCGGTAGAAGGGGATGCGGGCGTTCAGGTGGTGGATGTGATGATAGCCGATGTTGCCCGAGAACCACTCCATAAGCTTGCCTGTCCGCATGTAACTGGAAGATTCGAGCGCCGCCTTGTCATAGGTCCAGCCGGCCTTGTCATTAAAGGAAACACCAGGGAAATTATGCTGCGCGTAGAAGAGGTAGCTGCCGATGGCGTAGGCGAGGAAATGCGGGAGCGTCTGCGTGAGCAGGAGACCGGTCCAGCCCCAGAAACGGACGAGCGCCGCGCCCATCGCGATGTGGAGCAGCAGGGCGAGCAGGCCGTCGCGGTTGCGCTTCGCGTCGTTCAGGAAAGGCGCGATGCACATGCCGATGATGAACACGAAGACGTAGCCGAAAAGGATCGTGAGCGGGTGCCGCATGAAGAGATACTTCCTCCGGTCGGAGGCCGTGGACCTGAGATACTGATCCTTCGTCATGATCGGAAACGATCCGATGTGCGAGCCGCGCAGCTTCGAGTTGTGCTTGTGATGATGCCCGTGTGAGCTTCGCCAGACGCTGCTGGGGCTCAACACAAGGATGCCGAAGAGACGCATGAAATGCTCGGCAACCCGAGATTTTGGCAGGATGGCGTGGTGCTGCTGATCGTGGTAGATGACGAAGAACCGGAGGAGGAGCAGGCCGCTGAGGACGCTGCAAGCGAGCTTTGCGAAGATGTTCAGGTTCCAGTGCGTGCCCGCCAGCGCGGCGAGCAGGAGGAAGGCAGCGGAGAGAATGTGCCACCAGCTCTTAAAAGTGGAGTCCTTTGCATACTGTTTGGTGGCGAGGACCAATTCTGGGCCTGTTTTTATTTTTTGGTTCAAAAGAGTGGTGAGATTCGGCGGGAGTGGTGGCCTTGTCAAACTGGGGCATGTGGACAGTTGCCGCATGAGTTTCGACAGATTCGATTTTCGCGCCGAGGCGCAGGGCGGACGCAGCATTCCCCATTCTGGCGCTGACCCGAGGTGAAAATCTGGCGTCGTTATTGTCACATCTTGAAGATTCGCCCTTGCGGGCGGGGAGGTGGCACACTAATGGTTCAGAGGCGTGTCGGGTGACCAGCCCGTGCCATTTTCCCCAACAACGCGACGTTCCGATGACCGGTTTTCTGTCCCATCTGCTGAGTGCGCTTCAGCGGGCCGTGTCTTCGGTGGCAGAGTTCGCCGCATCCGTGCCGTGTCGCGTTTGGGAAAGTGTCGCTGTCTGTCTCGCCGCTTCTGCACGCCATGAAGCCGATGCCTGCTGTTCCCGCGAGGGGATATGCACATCTCACGGGAAACCGGGCACTGGCTTTGGCAACGCAACCTCAAATCCATACGCAACGAATGAATACGAACGACTCACGGCCCCGTGGCCGCCGCCCTCAGGGTGGTGGTGGCGGACGCCGCCGCCCCCAGTACCGCGACGAAAGCCGCGATCCCCGCGACCGGAATGCCCGGCGCGATTCCAACAATGCAGTGCCGAAGAAAACATCCCTGTGGCAGAAATTCCTCGGCCTTTTCTCCCGCAAACCAGCGAAGCCTGCTTCGCCCTCGCGCCCTGAGCAGGGTCGTCCGCAGGACGAACGCCGCGAAGGCGATCGTCGCCGCAGCGGTCCGCCGGAGAAAATCGAAGTCACCTCGCCGCGTCTTTACGTCGGCAACTTGAGCTACGACGCCGCGGAGAGCGACCTGATGAACCTCTTCAACGGCGTCGGCAAGGTGCAGAACGCCGAAATCGTGACGCATCGTGAGACCGAACGCTCGAAGGGCTTCGGTTTCGTGACGATGCTCACCGTGGATGAGGCCATCCGCGCCGTGGAGACGCTGCACGACAAGGACTTCATGGGCCGCCGGCTCGTGGTGACCGGCTCACGTTCCGACGGCGTGCGCGAACCGCGCGTGTAAGGCGGCATCGCCAAGCAATCCTTCAACGGGAGTCCTGCCATGTGCGGGGCTCCCGTTTTTGTTGTGCTCTTGATCTTATTCTTAATCCTAATCTTCCTCCTCCATCATTTGGTCACCGGAGACGCGCAGCGTGGGATTAAGCTTGAGAATAAGATCAGGATTAAGATTCCGGAATGCCGCTCCGTGGTTGAAATGCCGCGCATTTCCCGCGAGAGGGACGGTGTGCCCGACGCAACAAGCAGCGCCCCGTTCTTTCTCCTCGGCCCGACTGCCGTCGGAAAAAGCGCGCTCGCCGTGGAATTCGCGGAGCGCGTCGGCGGCGAGATCATCGGTGCGGATGCGTTTCAGGTTTACGCTGGACTCGATGTGCTGAGCGCGAAGCCGTCGGCGGAATTGCGCGCGCGCGTGCCGCATCACCTCGTCGGCGAAGTGCCGCTCACCGCACACTTCGACGTCGCGCAATGGCTCGCCCGCGCCCGCGAGTGCGTCGCGGAAATCACCGCGCGCGGCCTCGTGCCGATCGTGTGCGGTGGCGCGGGCCTCTACGTCCGTGCACTCACGCACGGCCTCGCACCGCTGCCGGGTGCGGACGCCGCGCTGCGCGCGTTGTTGGAAAAGGAACCGCTGCCCGTGCTCGCCGAACGGCTGCTCTCGCTTGATCCAGCGAGCGCCGTGGACATGCGAAATCCGCGCCGCGTCATCCGCGCGCTGGAGGTGTGCATCCTCACGGGCCGCCCGTTTTCCAGCTTCCGTTCGGAATGGTCCGGCGATGCTGCGCCGCGCGGCTTCATCCTTTCGCGCTCGCGCGAGGAGCTTCACGCCGCCATCCAGGCGCGCACCGTCGCGATGTTTGCTGCCGGTGTGATCGAAGAGGTCGCGCGCACCGGCGAAATCAGCGCGACCGCCGCGCAGATGCTCGGCCTCGCCGAAATCCGTCAGCACATCGCCGGCAGCCTCACCCGCGAGCAGTGCATCGAGGCCATCGCCCTCGCGACACGCCAGTATGCGAAGCGCCAGCTCACGTGGTTCCGCCGCGAGCGCGCATTTGCTTGGATCGATCTTTCCTCGATGCCCGATCCGCTTGGCGAGTTGCTGGCAGCTTTCGCGCGCTAGAACACGAACGGCACGCCGAGTTTCGCAAAGCTCGCGCGCTGCTCCTTCAGCCACTTTTCGCCGAGCCGATCCATGCCGCCGTCTGCGCGGAAATTTTTGATGAACGCATCCACCTTCGCCTTGAGTTCCAGGTTCCCTTTTTTCATTGCGACGGCCCACGCCTCCTCTTTGAACGGCAGCAGCAGCGCGCGTGTCGTGTCGGGATTCGCCTGCCAGTTTCGCAACGTGGACATCTGGTCGTAGATGAACGCGTCCGCCTTGCCCTGCGTGACTTCGAGCACGCACGCCGTCTCCTTGTCGAGATCAAGCACCGTGGCCTTCTTGAAATTCGCCTTCGCCCAAAGCTGCCCCGTGGTGCCGCGCACGACCGCGACCTTTTTCCCATCCGTGTCGAGGTCCGCGATGCCGTTCACACTGCTCTTCACGCCGGTGAGCAGGCACAGTCCCGTGCGCACGTACGGCTCGGAAAATTCCACGCTGCG
>JBDSAR010000470.1:0-4849 GCA_039922035.1 Chthoniobacteraceae bacterium | reverse complement strand
TTCATCAGCTCCGGTGTGCGTTTCTGGCTGGCCCAGGGATTTTGCGCGGTGGTGTAAGTCACGCATGCGGCGATTCCTTCCTTGATGTGATGCTTCGCCAGGACTTTGAGCCCCTCCAGGCGAATTTCGTCGGCGAACATCTCGCCGCTCGGCGCGGGTTTGGCGATCGCTTCGAGGATGGCGGGTAACAGAGGTTTGATTTCCTCATAAGTTAGTTTGCGATAAACAGAACCAATGCTGCCCCGGGCGCGACCGTCGTCGTTTTTCAGCCCGGCTTGCACGGCCTTTGTGAGCAACCCACGATCCGCGCCTTCCAATGAACGGCCGAGTAACCCGTCACGTTCATTGAACAGCGCAAAGGAAAGATACCGCTGCTGCATCCCCCGCGGATCTTTGGCCTTGTCCACCTGAGCCAGCATCCCAAGGAGTTCCGGCACGGTTTTCATGGCCGGAGCCCCGATGCCTGCCAGCGCCTCGGTCGCCTTGATGCGCAGCCAAAGGTCGTCGTGCTTGAGATTCATTGTCAGCTCCGGGACGGCAGGGGCGGCGCGGCCTTTGAGATGGGCGATGGCCTCACAAGCTCCGTAGCGGCTGTTGAGAGCGGGTGCGGCGAGCATCTTAATCAATTCGGGAACGGAGTCGTCCTTGCGACGGGCGAGTTCCATGGCGGCGCGTTCGCGGACTACGACGGACCAACTGCTGAGGCGTTCAATGAGTTCCTTGGCGCTAAGCTTGGCATAGAAGCTGGTGCGGTCGGCGTTGCTCCAACCGCGGCCATCAAGAATGATGGACTGGGCGGCGGTTGCACTAAGTTGCGGGGCAAGGCTCGGCTTTTTGCCAGTGAGCCGGATTTTCTTCAGCGGCATGGCGTAGCCCAGCAGGATGGCACCGGTCGCATCCCAATTGTTGTAAGTGTCGCCCTTCAACTCGGGCGGCCCTTGATGAAGGAAAGTGCCATCCCAGCGGCGTCCGAGATCAAAATACCACGCACCGAATTCCTGCATCCAAGCACCGGTGGCATTGGGGCCGGATTGGGCGACACCGGGCAGGGCCCAGAGGATGTTGAAGAAATTGCCGGTATGGCCGGTGTCACGCTCGGGGCCGTGGGAGGCGAGGCTCATCCGCGAGAAATACTCGACGCCCGCTGCGTTACCCAATTGGTTGAACATCAGCGATGCGATTCCACACTTGCCGTTGTCCTCGTGGTTCTGGATCCACGGGGCATGATCGCCGTAGGGAATCGCGCCTTTGCCAATGTAGAAGCTGAGCAGGCGGTTGCTGCGTTCGATGGCGCGGTCCACGGCGGGATCCTTGAGTCCCGCTTCACGAGCCAGAATCAACGAAGTGGTCAGCGGCAAGCCCGGCGCGTTCATCATGCCGTAGCCGCGCAGTCGCCCATCGGGCAGTGCAAACCCGTGACCCCAGGAACCCACGGCACTCTGGCCGTTGGCGGCATCCAAGGCGAGTCGCCGCAGGCCAGGCATGACCGACTGGTCGCCGGTGGCCATCACATACTCGGAGAGCAGCGTGATGACGTAGCCGTAGCGCCAGGTCTGCATGTCTTTGGCGGAGAAGCCCGCGGCCCATTCGGCTTCCTTGCGAACAAGCGGGAGGTAATCAGGATTGCCGCTGGCGAGGAGGGCCAGCGCATTCAGGCAACGGGTGATGGGCTCTTGGGGACTCGTTCCGGCGGTGATGTACGCCGCGATGGCCTTGCAGCCCTTTTCGAGGATGCGCTTGGACTTTGGGCAATCAAAGGGAGCCGTCGCACTGTAGCTGCCGAGCACGGGAAGTTTGACAACGACCACTTCGGTCTTGCCCGAACGCCAGCGAGTGAGCGAGAGGTTGCCGCGGCTCTCGTCCTTTTCCGCCTCGGTGAGCGCCTTGCCCATCTCGGTGCGCGGGTCATAAGCGAACGGTTTGCCGCCGACGCCGAGGATCACATCGCCCACGGCGAGCACACCAGCCGCAGGCGACCTCTCCTCGACCTTGGTGACCCGGATTTGCCGGGCCTCCGTGGTCATTAGCTTGTCGCAAAACATCCACCCGCGTGCGCCAGTGGCCCCCAGGTTCCAATCGTGCGTCGCTTTGGCAGGGATCGCATTGCCTTGGGTGAAATCGGGGACTTGCAAAGTCTCGGCACGTTCCGCAGCGGCCAGCGTTTGGAAGCATGGAAGCAGCAGACTGCCGAGGAGGATGAGTGGGTGGATTTTCATGGGGGCTGAGAGAACGCAAAATCGAACAAAATGCATTGGGGTTATTGTGTGCGTGTATCTGGCGAAAGAGCAACCACGGGTGCAGGACGCTTTCATTGCGGAAGAAGGTTTGAACGTGATGTCCCGCCTCACTCCACTCTCGTGGGGGGTTCGCCCAGAGCCGGATATCCGGATCATTCGTGATGCGCCACACCCCGAGGTTCGCGCCATTGGCCGGCGCCGGAAAGTATCCGCGACGCGCACGGCAGCCACCGGCGCGAGCACCAGGGCGGCGAAGAATGTGAGGGTGTGCTTCTTGGTGATTGATCGAATCTTCATCATCGAAGTTTCCCCGTGACTCATTTCAGCAAAAGCAGCACGCGCCGTTCTCCACGACGTTGTTGCTGATTCCATCCGTCGCGCCGTGCGTGATGCCGGGCTCACGCCGCCGCCGGCCCTCCACATCGTGAAGCACCACGGGTGATGATCGAGGCCGGGCCTCGGGATTGTCCCATTGGCCCTGACCAGCGACGCCGCGGCCGAATTCGCCCTACCGGACGTGGTTCAGCAGGAAGTCCACGATGGGCTTTGGATCTTTCAGCGAGTGCGGGTGGTGGTCCACGCCGGGTTTCACGATGATCTCGATCGTGCCGCCTGCTGCACGATATTTTTCGGCGAAGGGCTTGGTGTTTTCATCGTAGGGCACGGTGGTGTCCGCATCGCCGACGACGGCGACGATCGGGATGCCGGCTTTCGCGAGCGCCCCGGCCTTGTCGAGTGGGTTGGCCTTGAAGTCCTTCGCGGTGTCCTCGGTAAGGCCGTAGATTTCGAGCGCCTGTTTCCAGCAGGCTGCGCTGCCCTTGCCCTTGCCCTTGCCGCCGGGCCACGAGCGGATGTCGAGCACGGGAGCGTCGAGGTAAAGTGCGGCCGTCTGGTCGGGATGCGCGGCGGCGAAATTCACGGCGTAGAGTCCGCCGCGGCTGAAGCCTTCGAGCACCGCACGCGGCGACAGGCCGAACTCGCGGACGACATGCTCCCGGAATTTTTCCATGAGCGCGACGGACTTCGGATCACCATACATGTCGCTCACTTTGAAAAACGCGACGTGCCAGCCTGCGTTCAGCAGCGCAATGTCGCCCTGCGGCTCGTGGCCGAAGAATTCCGTGCGCCAGATCCACGGTTTGCCGGGTGCGGCGGTCGCGGGCTTCACGATGAGGCCCGCATGTTCGGCAACTGTGAAATCGAGCCTGTCGAAGCCGTTCCATTTCAAGACGGCGGGCGGATCGGCGTGCGCGATGAGGGAGAGGAGGAGGAGAAGCAGCAGGTTTCGCATGGGGGTAAAATCTTTTTGCAGGTTTAGTCTTCGCGCGGATTTTTCAGTGCGGCGATTTTTTCCATCACCTGCTCGCTGAGGCGCTGAAAGACGATGCGCGGGTCGCCAGCGATGTCGGCTTTCTTGAAATGGATCGGCTGGCCGACGACGATCGTCACCGGAGTCATGCGCGGGAATTTTGCGCCCCGCGGATAGGCATCGTATGCGCCGAAGATGCGCATCGGCACGACGGGCGCCAGGGTCTTTGCGATGATGAAGCCTGCGCCGGGTTTTGCGGACTGAAGGTTGCCATCGCTCGTGCGGGTGCCCTCGGGGAAGACGACGGTGCAGCCGCCGGCTTTCAGCACGCGCATGACGGCTTTCAGCGCGGCGACATCGGAGCCTTCGCGGTCCACGCCGATGACATTGATGCGGCGAAGAATCCAGCCGATGACGGGGATGTCGAAGAGCGTCTTCCGCGCGAGGTAGTGGATCTCGCGCTGGCAACTGATGCCGGCGAATGGCGGGTCGAGGAAACTTTGGTGGTTCATCGCGAGCAGCGCGGGACCGTTCTCGATGATGTTTTCCTGGCCGTACACGCGGAGGTCAAAGAGTGCCTGGCCGACGAACTTTGAAAACTGGTAGCTGGCGGCGTAGGTGAAGCCCATGCGTGCGGCGGGGTCAGATTCCCTCGGGAAGCGCGAGGCTCTTGAGTTTCAGGCGGCCGATGATTTCGCCGACCACGCCGTCAATCGTGAGGTGCGACGAGTCCACGACGTGCGCATCCTCGGCGATGATGAGCGGGCTCATCGGGCGCGACGAGTCCTGCCGGTCGCGTGCTTCGATGCGGTCGGTGACGCCCTGCTTTTGGCGGCGGGCGGCGCGGACTTCGAGAGTGGCGTCGATGTAAAATTTATACGGGGTCTCGGGGAAGACGGCGCTGCCGATGTCGCGGCCTTCCATCACGGTGTCGAACTCCGCGCAGCACGCTCGCTGGATGGCGACGAGGCGGCGACGCACTTCGGGGATGCTCGCGACGGTGGAGACGCTGGCGGTGACACTGGCGTCGTTCAGATGCGGGGTGGGGTCCATGCCATCGAGGACGATGGTGCTTTCGCCCGTGGCATCGAACCCGCACTCGATCACGGTCGAATCGAGCGTCGCGCGCACTGCGGTGGTGTCTGCAGGCGGCACGCCGCGCGCGACGGCGAGCCAGGTGACTGCGCGGTACATCGCGCCGGTGTTCACGTAGCGGTAGCGCAGGCGGCGTGCGAGAGCGCGAGCGACGCTGCTTTTGCCGCTCGCGGCGGGACCATCAATCGCGATGACGATGTGTGCGGGC
>JBDSAR010000469.1:0-13072 GCA_039922035.1 Chthoniobacteraceae bacterium | reverse complement strand
CGCGGGTGAGTTGCTTGGTGCATTGCCGTCGCTTCGCTCCGCCCTGCGGGCTGCCTGCGGCAGGCTATCTCCGCTGCGCTTCGGTTCGTCCAGGCACACCAGCGGGCGCGACGCGTCAGGCGGGCGCCCATAGACTTCGAGCACGTCCTCCATCGCCGCGACGAATTCCGCGCTGCCCGTGGGCGCGATCACCCACTGCTTTTTGCGCCACGGCTTGAGTTCGTTTTTTTCAGCACCGCGCGCACCGTCTCGTCGCAGATCGCGTCCACGACCTCCAGTTCGACGAGCCGCCCGGCCAGCAGGCGCAGCGTCCAGCGCGCGTGACCCTCGGGCGCCGGCCCGCAGCACAGCGCGAGGAGCTGCGCCTCGCCTTTGCCGTCGAGCTTGCGCTCATAGTCCCGCTCCGGGTCCTTGCGTTCGAGCGCACGCTTCAATCCGTGCTCCACACTCGGGATGCTCGTGTGCGAGACGGAGGCGATCTGCGAATCGCTGCGCCCGCCCTCGGGCCCGTCGGTGTCGGCCAGCAGCGGGATGCGCGCGTGCCGTTGGCACACCGCGCCGGCCCTGCCTTTGCGCAGGATGGCTTCAAGTTCGTTGCGCTCCTGCGTCCTCAGTTGGATGTGATGCTTTTTCTTTGGCATCGCTCCCATCTATACACAAAGATTGTTAGTAACGGCTAATTCTTTCCTTTTTTACCATCGTGTCGCGGCTGACGCGGCACTAGTCTTAGACTGCTGCATTGAAGCGCTGCAGGTAATTCGCTGCTTCTGAGATTTGCTTTTGTGCAAGAGCAACGGCATGAAAAGCAACGGATGGCTTTGTCGAATCCTCTCTCCCTCTCCGGTGGAAAAAACAGCCTAGTTCTTCAACAATTGCGCACCTCCCGCAGCCTATCGCCGCGCGCGATTCGCGCAATCGCCGAATTCCATTCTGCGCATCCGCAATGCGCAGATAGTCCGCGATCCTGTGGGCGGATCGCGGTGACGGGACGAAGGCGGCACGGCGCTTTCTCCTCCTTGATGAATCCGGACACTACGAGCGCGTCTTTCAAAAGCGGTAACCCACCGCGAGCGAAAGGCCATGCCCGATGAAGCTATACTCACCATCCGCACTCTGGCCGGATGCCGAAGGCTGGCTTCCCCTGACCCGGGTGGTGGGGCCGTAGCCGAGATTGTAGGTGACGCCGAGATCCCATCGTTCGTTCCGGTAGGTCATGCCGAGGCTGAACACATGCAGGTCGATGTTTGGAACTGCGGGATTGAAGTTGCGGTCAGGCGTCGCGCTCTGCCCGAAAAAATAGCCGGCGCTCAACGCCATGCCGTTCGCAAACTTTCGCGTGGCGCCGACCTTGTACGTCCATGCGGATTGCCAGTTGAAGGTTTGGAAAAGATCGCCGGATGCAAGCTCGAAGCGAACGGTGCCCACGTCGCGCCAGTCCGTCCAATCGGCATTGACTTCGATATTCCAGTCCTTGTTTGGGCGGAAGGAATACCCGAACATCACGTGTTGGGGAAAGTTGAAGTCGAAGCGCGCCGGCCCGCTGGCGAGCGGGAGCGGGATCTGGCTCCTCACATGTGAGTCGCCTTCGAAGGTCATCGTGGAGGCGCTCCGATACATCGCTCCAAAAGAGTGCCGCGGTGCCGGCTGCCAGAGCACCCCGGCGGTGAAGCCGCAACTCCATCCTTCGGCATCCACCCGGAACTCATCGCCCGGAACGATGATGCCACGGCGCAGATCCGCGTGACCGTAGTTGACCGTGAGCCCGGCGGCGACAGTGAGTCCGTCGGCCACCCTGACCGCCGCGACAGGATTGATGCACAGAAACTGGAGCTGGCTCTTGGTGGCGTAGGAACGGAATGGCGAGCTATCCGGCCATTCCGAAGCGAAGCCATAGGGAGAGTAGATTCCCAAGCCGATCGCGGCACGACCGGAGGCCAGAGAATGAGTATAGTAAAGTTGAGCGAGCGACTGCAGGCGATCAGGCGTCTCCGTAAGCTGACCGGTGACCGGTGCGCGATGGGTCACATTTATATCAATGTGATACGTGCCGAGCTGGAGGTGATCGCCTTCAAGCTGGATGATCCCGGCGGGATTGTAATAAATCGCGGACGGCCGATCGGCAGTGGCGGTGAACGCCTCGCCTCGCGCGGTGGCCTCCGAATCCTGATGGAGGACACGGATGCCAAGTGCATGGGCGCGTGGCGCAGGGGCAAAAGCGAAGATCAGCAAGACGGGGACAAGCAGGCCGCGCGGAGACATGAAGCCCGTCTGTCGCCTGCGCAACGCGATGGCAAGACTTTTCTGCGTTCCGCCTTCGAGCTTGACCTGATCGCCAGTCCATCGCTAGACAATGAGCGGTCCCATAGAAATCCATGCCAAACTACGAGGTTTACGGTGGTAATTTCATGTTGCCTCATCCTTATGAGGTGAAAAGTGTGACGGGCTATGGAGTGGCCATGAAGGGCACGCGGACGACGATGCAGGCATTGGTCGATCGCCTGCTGAACTGTGGCAAACACGAGCCGCATTATTACGTCGTGTCACCCACCGTGCTCTGCACGTTCATGCGGATGGGATGCATGGAGTGTGCGGGACATCCGCAGATGGGATCCTTTGCCGAACGGGAATTAAACCTCACGCTCCTCCTCGCCGCCGTCGAAGGTTTCTCAATCCGGCTGGTGTGGTACATGCCGTATCTTTGGCTCGACAGCGGGCCGGCACTTATTGCCGGGCGGGACATTTACGGCTTCACGAAGCAGATCGCGAAAATCCTGATCCCGAAACTGGGCGACCCGGTGGAATTGTCTGCAATTGGGGAGGTGCTGCCACTGGCCAACGGACTCCCAGCTGAAGACAAGACAATAGTGAGCGTGAGCCACAAAACAAAAGGTCTTCTCGAGAAAAAGAGCGACTCCACGAATATGGCCGAGGCGCTCAGCATTCTGCTGAAATCCGTCATGGAGTTCGAACCGGAGCCGATCGAACAACTCGCGTTGCACTTGCCGGCCATCAATCTCGGAAATCTGCGCATGGCGTGGATGCGCCAGCTCCCAAGCATCTCGGATTTTACGAAAACATGCTTTCGATCCGTCGCGGAGGCGCCATTTTCCGTCACGCTCCGCAGCGCGGGTCTGCTCGCAGGGAACTTTGAAGTCTCGATACCGTGGTATCACAGCGTGCGCTTGGTGAAGGAGCTCGGCCTTGTGGATGACCACGGCAACTGCACTCCCGATGAGAATCTGATGACCACAGCGCGCGCTGCGTATCACATGGATTTCGATTTCATCCTCGGCAAGGGGCAGGATCTCTGGGTGGAAACCTAGGCCGGAGACGCGCGATCATGCCCGAGCCCGACGCGCGCCCAGCCACTGATCGCGGCGCGCCCATGGAGACATTTGCGGCCTTCGTTCCGCCGCTGCTGATCGAGAGGCTCGCACGTGAGCGGCCGCCCTTCGGCCAGCCGTTTGCGTCGGAGTTCGAGGGCGCGGTGCTCTTTACCGACATCACGGGATTCACCGGCATGACCGAACGTCTGGAAGCCAGCGGCCCTGATGGAGTGGAGCGGCTCTCCGTCCAGTTGAATGCGTATTTTTCCCGGCTCATCCGCATCGTCGAAGAGCACGGCGGAATGGTCGTGAAGTTTGCCGGCGATGCCCTGGTGGCGGTGTGGCCCGCCGACGGAACGACTGTGGGTGATGCGGCGCGGAGTGCGGCGGGTTGTGCCTGGGAGATCGTCACCACGCTCGACGGGCAGGAGCCGGAGACGCGCACTTCGCTCTCGATCAAGGCGAGCATCGGGACCGGCCGCGTCGTCCACGCCATCCTCGGCGGCGTGGGTGGGCGCTGGGTTTCAATGATTGGCGGGGAGGCGACCGAAGGCGCGCGCGCAGCGATGAGGGAATGCACGCCCGGGGCCGTCACGCTTCCGGTGGCGGCGATCGAATCCGCCGGCAGTGCCGTGGAGGTGGATTCGGTGCGCGATGGCTTCGGCCGGGTGCGCGCCGTCCGTCCGGCTGATGTGCGGGCTCCACGGAAGCTGGATGCGGCGCTGGCGGAGGAAGCGTGGCTTCGCGCCCACATTCCGACGGCAGTGCTCGATCGAATCGCTGCCGGCCACACGGGGTGGATGGCCGAGTTCCGAAGGGTGACGATTCTCTTTCTGCACGTGCCGGATTTCGAACTGCGCCACCGGGGAGACCTCGAGGCAGTCCAGCGCGCCGTCACCGCCGTCCAAGCGGAGATTGCCCGATGCGGGGGTGCCATCGACGACACTGGCGAGGATCACAGCGGCCTGGTGGTGCTTGCGGCGTTCGGCCTGCCCGGCGCCACTCACGAAGACGACGCGACCCGTGCCGTGCGGGCGGCGCTGAATATCGGCGCCACGTTGCGCTCTGCCGTCGGCGTCAGCACGGGGCGGGTTTTCTGCGGCGCGATCGGCAGCCGCAGCCTGCGCTCCTACTTGATGGTGGGGGATGCGATGAATTCCGGCGAGCGGCTCATGCGCCTCGCGGGGCAGGAAGCCCTGTGCGATGGGGCCACGCGGCGGTCGGCATCGCGCCACCTGCATTTCGACTTCCTGCGCCGGGAGACCCTGCGTGGCCGGCAAGGCTCCGTGGAAATCTTTCGCCCGACCCAGCGTCGCCCGCTTCCCCTCTTCTCCGCGGAGATGATCGGACGTGATGGGGAGCGGCAGCTCCTCCACGAAAAAATCGCAAGCCTGGCCGGCGGTGGGCCCGGCGGTGCCGTGCTCATCGAGGGCGAAGCCGGCATCGGAAAATCGACGCTGCTCGCCGAACTGCGCACCGCGGCGCTCGCGGGCGGCGTTCCGTTTTTCCAAGGCGGAGCGGACGCGATCGATGCCGCATCCACCTACCACGCCTGGCAGACGGTTTTTCAGGAAGTGATCGGCATCCATCCGGAGATGGATCCCGCGGCCCGGGCTGCGCTGCTGTGCGGCACATTGGCGGCGGACAAGGACGGCGGACTGCAACTTGCGCCGCTGCTGAACCCCATCTTCGGAACGGATCTGCCGGAAAATGAAATTACCGGAGCGATGAGCGCCCAGCCGCGCTCGGAGGCGGTGACGCGAATGCTGGTGCGCCTCGTCGGACAAGCCGCAGGAGCGGTGCCGCTGGTCATCGCGATCGAAGACTGCCACTGGCTCGACTCCGCATCGCTGGCCCTCGCGCTGACACTCATCCGGAGCGTACCGCGACTGCTGCTCGTGATGGCGACCCGGCCGCCTCCGAAGGACGCGTCCGGCACATGGGCGGCATTGCGCGAAGCCGCCGGGAGTGACCACCTGCATCTCGGTCCGCTGAGCCATGATGAAGTCGCGCTGCTCGCCGGACGCCGGCTGGGTGCGGCGAGGATAGATTCGGTGCTCGGTCGGTTCGTCGCGGAGCGGAGCGGCGGCAACCCGTTTTTCTCCGAGGAAATCTGCCTCGCGCTGCGCGATGGTGGTCACGTGTCTTTCGAGGAAGACCGGTGCCGCCTGGCGGCGGGGGACGCGGACTCGGGCGTGCTGAACCTGCCGGACACGGTGCAGGGTGTATTGAGCGCTCGCATCGACCGGCTGTCTGCGCGCGAACGGCTCGTGATGAAAGTGGCAAGCGTAAACGGGCGGATGTTTTCGCACCGGATGCTGAACGCCGTGCATCCAGTCGAAGCCGATCGTCCGCACCTGCAAGACTGCATGCGGCGGCTGGTGTCGCTGGATTTTGCGACAGCTCTCGATGCGGCAGAGGGCGGCGCGTTTGAATTCAAGCACTCGATCGTGCAGGAAGTGGCCTATGGGCAACTGACTTTCTCGCAGCGCCAGGAATTGCACCGCCGGCTCGCGGAGTGGATGGAGCGCGAAGAGCATTCGGATGTCGCACTGCTCGCGCGCCACTGGGATGAAGCCGCCGTGCCGGAACGGGCGATCCATTATCTCACCCGCGCCGGGGACGAGGCCATCCGACGATTTGCCAATCGCGAGGCGGCCGGCTTCCTGACTCGCGCGATCGCGCTGTCGGATTCCAGCGGCGCGAATATCGATCGGCTCACGCGGGGCCGCTGGCACCGGCAGCTCGGCGAGGCACTCTTCCACCTCGGCCAAATCGAACTCAGCCGGCAGAATCTCTGCGCATCCACGCGCATCCTTGGCTGGCCGATCCCGAATCCATGGCTGCTCAAACGGCTCAGCCTGCCCCGGGCGGTCGTGCGTCAAGTCGCTTGCAGGCTCGGACTCTGGCGCTCCCGAAGCATTCGGAGGGAGCGTCGTGAACTGATGATTGAAGCTCTCAACGCCTACGGCCTTCTCGGCGAACTCGCTTTTTTCACCAACGACTTGCCGGCGTCGTTTTACTGCCTCTTCCACGGCGCAAATCTCGCCGAACGGCTCGGTGATTCGCCGAAGCTCGCCGAACTTTTCAGTGGGATCACTGTCGTCACCGGCGCGCTCTGGCCGCGCCTCGGCGGTCATTACAAGCGGCTCACCGAGCGAATTCTCGACCAGCACGACGCACCGGTGACCCGAGGTTATGCCGATCAGTTGCTGGGCATCTACCTCGGTGGCGTCGGCGAAGCCGGTGAAGCACGGCGACTGCTTGAAGAGGGGAGCGCAATTTTCCGCCGCTACGGGAATGGCCGCCGGCTCGAGGAATCGCTCTTGAGCATCATCTATCCGCACCTGCACCGCGGAGAATACGAGCAATGTGCCGCGCCGCTCGATGAGATGCGCTGTTCGGCAGAGCGGCGTGGCGATACGCAGACGCTTGGCTGGGTGCGCATCCTGCGCACGCAGTTGCTGCTGGCACTTCGGGGCCCGCAGGCTGCGCTCAACGCGATGGGGAGCGATTTCATCACTGGGTTGGATGAGCTCACCTGCACGGCCCTCCACGCCTCGGCGGCGGTCGCACACTGGCATCTCGGTGACGGCAAGGGCGCATGGCGGTTCGGGGAGATCGCCCTCCAGCGGTGCGAGAGCCGGCGTCCGATCGCCTACGTCATGCTTTTGTACACCTCGTACGTCGCCGAAGTTTTTCTCGGGCTTCTGGAACAGGGAGGGGCAACCGCTGCCGAGCGGTGCGCGCTCCGCGAGCTCGCACGGCGTGCCTGCGCGGTGATGCGACAATTTGCGCGGGCCTTTCCCGTAGGCCGCCCGCGCTCGGCGATCTGGAAAGGGCTCTGGCACTGGATTCGCAACGACCGTACTGCGGCCCGAAGGCATTGGGACCGCGCCCTCACCGCCGCCTCCAGATTTGGGCTGCTGCCCGACGCCGCTCTTGCCCATAGGCAACTTGCACGCTGCGATGGCGGCATGCATCTCACGGAGGCTGCTGCAATCCGTGACGGGCTCAAGGCAGGGGAAAGTGCAGCGATCCGCGCACTCCTCGGCGAAAATGTTCCGGCGCAGCGCGCACGAGAGCCTTGATGCGCCCCACACCGCCAGATAATTCCCAAGGCGTTGCCGGCAATGCGCCGGTGGCAGCCCGGAACAAAAAGTAAAACCCCATGAAAAAAGAAAAAATCGCGATCCTTGGCGGTGGGGTTGGCGGATGTATGGCCGCATTCTGGCTTTCAGACCCGGCGCTCCACGAAAAGTATGACATCACGCTTTACCAGATGGGCTGGCGGCTGGGTGGCAAGGGTGCAAGTGGTCGCAACACCGATCCGCAATTCGGCAATCGGAGCGAGGAGCACGGGCTGCACATTTGGTTTGGATTTTACGACAACGCCTTCCGTGCCTTGCGCGACGCTTACAAGATCATGGGTGCCAACGGGCCCTTTCACTCGTGGAAGGACGCCTTCCTAGGACAGCAGGAAGGGTTCATCGCCAGCCGCCTCACCGGAGCGTGGGACTACTGGCCGTACACTTTTCCAGCCTACGCGAATACACCGGGGGATAATCACGGGCTGCCCGATCTTTGGGATTACTTTGTTCGTGCATTCGAGTGGTTTGTCATCAACGGCCGATATCTCGTCGGAAACTTCGACCCGCTCGGCGCGTTCGCCGTCGTGCTCGCAACCCTTGAGAAGATCCTCGACGCCATCCGCCTGCTCCCGCGCGACTCCGCCATCGTGCTGAATTTCATCGGAGCCGCGATTGACACCCTGCGCGTCGTCCGCGTCACTCTGCATGGTCTAATCCACCTCGACGATCTGATTCCTGGCGTGGACAGCGAGCGGGAGCGCTACTTCCGCATGCTCGACCTCGGCCTCACGTGCTTCATCGGCGCGTTCGACGACGGGGCGTTCCAGCGAGGTTTCGATCCTCTGGATGATGCCGAATTCCTGACATGGCTGCGCCAGCACGGCGCCCGTTATTACGGCGTGGATTCGCCGCCCATCAAGGCGCTCTACGACGTCGCGTTTTCATATCTCGCCGGCGACACGAACCGGCCCGACTTCGCCGCCGGGGCTGCGCTCCGCTGCATCATGCGGATCTACTTTGGATATAAGGGCTCATTCCTTTACAAAATGAACGCCGGGATGGGTGAGACAGTATTTGTTCCATTTTACGAGGCGCTGAAGCATCGCGGCGTAAAATTCGAGTTCTTTCACCGCGTCGAAAATCTCGGCCTCGATCCGGACGCCCCCACGATCAAGACCATCCGGCTTGCGCGCCAGGCGACACTGCGAGACGGCACCTATGATCCCCTGCGGCGCATCCCGCTTCGGAATGGATCCATCTTCCGGGTCTGGCCGGAGTCGCCTGATGCGAGCCAGCTCGCCAGTCCGGTTCCCGCGGCAGATGCGCCCAGTTTCGAGTCCGCCTGGTGCCAGTTGCCCGTCGAAATACGCGAACTCACAGTGGGGAACGATTTCGACAAGATCGTGCTCGCGATCCCGCCGGCAGCCTTGAAACACGTCGCCCGCGAACTCGCGGCCCGCGATGCCGTATGGGCGGCAATGGTGAATGGTGTCCAGACCGTACGCACCCAGTGCGTGCAGCTTTGGATGCTGCCCCCATCGGGCCAACTTGGCTGGAATCCGATCCACCCGACGACCGAAGGCGTGGTGACCGATGGTTACTCAAACCCATTCAACACCTTTCTCGATCAGACTGTGATCCTCAATACGGAGACGTGGACCGGTGCGCAGACACCGGATTCTCTTTTCTATTTTTGTGGTCCGATGCCGGACGATCCGAATGAGCAGCCCTTCAGCAACGGAACCTACCCCGCAACCCAGACTGCTGCCACGAAAGCAGCGGCGATGGTCTTTTTCCGCACCGAGATTGCCCCCCTCTGGCCTAATGTCGTCACCGCCTTGCGCGAACTTGACTGGAATCGCGTGTTTGATCCGCTTCATCGTTTTGGCAATGCCCGAGCGGACGGGCAATACTATCGCGCCAACATTGACCCGACCGAGCGCTACACGATCGGCACGGCGGGTGCGACGAGGCTACGTTTGGAGTCCGGGGCGTCGGGATTCTCAAACCTCTTCCTGGCCGGAGACTGGACGCGCAACGGCTTGAACGTCGGCTGCGTCGAAGCCGCCGCGATCTCCGGCGCACAAGCCGCACGCGCCATCAGCGGCCTGCCGGCCGACATTCCCGGCGAAAAGGATTTTTAAATCCGAGAAGGGGTGCCGAAAGCTGCGCACCGGGTGAATCCTGCGGTCCCGCTCAACTGAGCAGCACGAGAAGTTCGCCCTCGATCGAGACGCCTTCCGTGCCCAGCAACCACGCCGCCACGTCGGCCTCGCTTGCTCCGGTGCGTTGCGTGAGCGTGGCCAGCAACGGCTTCCACGGCATGCGTCCGCGCTCGCCGTGGAGTGCGACGTGTCTCAGCGCCAGATCGACCACCTGACTCCGCTCGCGTTGCCGCGCCAACTGCCGGTCGAGATCGAGGAAGGTGGACGTCACCGTGCGAATCGCCAGCGACATGAATGTCGTGCGCTCCATCTCTTCGCGCAATGCCGCCTTCTCGACGACACCCACCACCGTGTCCGTCACCGCGCACACCGTCGCTGAGCGCGGCTTTCCAGTGAAGACCGCCGCTTCGCCAAACATATCGCCCGGCTTCAACACCCGCAGGCCCTGCGGCTGACCATTCACGAGCCGCGTCGCCACGCAGTTGCCGGAAATGATGACGTAAGCCGCGTCACCCGGCCCGCCCTCGGTAATGATGGCCTCGCCAGCCTTGAACGTGCGCTGCGGCCACTGCGCCACCCCGCGGGCAAACTGCTCAAGATCCTGCTGAAATTCCTGCACTCTTTGATACCGGTTTTCCGGATCGGCTGCCATCGCCTTCATGCAGATGGACACCAGCCGCCGCGGCAGTGTCCGTCCTTTTTCCGCAGCCACCATATCCGGCGGCGTCACCCCCGCATTTGCCGCAAGGGTGAGCATCTGCTCGGTCGTCGGGGCTGTATGAGGAGCGCGGCCACAGAGGATGTGATAAAACAGGCCGCCCAGCGCGAAGATGTCCGTGCGCTCGTCGAGCTTCCATTGTTCACCTCTCGCCTGTTCAGGCGCCATGTAGGAAGGAGTGCCTTCCACCGAGCGCATCCCTCCCGGCCCATTCGGCAGTTCGGCCTTGCGGTGCGCGATGCCCCAATCCACGAGGTAAATCTGCCCGAAGGCTGCGACGATGACATTCGAGGGTTTGAGGTCGAGGTGCAGCACTCCTTTCGAGTGAGCAAAGGCCACCGCGTCGCAGATCCGCAGCAGGATCTCGATCGCCGCCGGGATTCCGTCACGACCGTCACGCTCGTTCTCGTCGGCCAAGCTCTCCAGCGTCTGCCCTTCGAGCAGCTTCATCGTGAAAACGCTAAGTCCCTCCCTGTCCGGCTCCAGCGCGTAAACGGCCGGAATGTTCGGGTGGTCGAGCTGCGCGGTGATGCGCGCCTCATTGACAAATTTCTCGAGCGCGAGTTCCTCCGTCATCAGACCCGTGCGCAGAACCTTGAACGCCACTTCGCGCCCGAGGGTTTCGTCGCATGCACGGTAAACCGTACTCATCCCTCCGCGGCCCAGGATGTCGCGGATTTGATACTCGGGGAATATGCCCTGCAATTCCTCACGTGAAGCCGATGGCGATTGGCTGGCGCTGATTTGCGGAGTGCTGCCAGCGGCGAGCATCGCTCCGACCTGCGGGTCTGTGAGCATTCTGTCTTGCTCAGAGCCGTCAGCGCCGGGCATGGCGAAGAGCTTGGTCGGGATGTTGCTCTGAGAGTCGGACATTGTCGGAGGTCGTCACCGCTGGCTGGGGCTGGGGCAGCGCGGGATCCTGTGAAGGAAGAGGGGAGCAGTTGATGAAAACCGGAGCAAGCTCAACCGTCAAAACCCGGCCCCCTGTTACCGAGCACTTCATGCGATTTTGAGGAATGAACCGAGATGCATGGAGACGCATTCTTGCTCACGATGATGCACCGGAGCGAAATCCTCCGGACGGGTTCGAGCCCCGTAGGTCCCGCCATCACCACTGGGTGACGGTGAGATGGTTGCGGGCCACGCAAATTCCGTCACTTGCGCTTTGATGACAATAAGCGGGCGTCCACACACCGCACCAGAATTCGCACACGTGCAGGCGAACGCGCCATGTCCGGGAAGTGGCCGAAGGAAATTCAGCAGAGATCGGCCGCCGAATCTTGCATTGCCGACGCTCGTCGTGAAGTGAACCGTCAGCCTTGAGAACCATGATCACTCGCCGAACATTTCTGTTGCTCACGTCTTTGCTGCCGACGCTCTTGCGCGCCGCGGAGCCCGAGGTGCGCTTCAATCGCGACATCCGGCCGATCCTCGCGGACATCTGCCTGAATTGCCATGGCCCGGACGCGAAATCACGCAAGGCGGAACTAAGGCTCGATTCATTCGAAGGCGCGACGAAAGAACACGAAGGCGCGAAGCCAATCGTGCCGGGGAAGCCGGACGAGAGCGATGCCATCGCGCGCATTTTCTCCGGCGACAAAGATGAGGTGATGCCGCCGCCGAAATATCCGCGGCAGCTCTCGGCGCGGGAAAAGGAGCTGCTGAAAACATGGGTCGCGCAAGGCGCGAAGTATGAGCCGCACTGGGCCTACATCGCGCCGCGGAAGGCGGCGCTGCCGGTGGTGAACGATGCCGCGTGGATGGAAAATCCCATCGACCGTTTCGTGCTCGCGCGGCTCGAAGCAGAAAAGCTCACGCATTCGCCGCAGGCGGAAAAGGGCGCGCTGCTCCGGCGCGTGACGCTCGATCTCACCGGCCTGCCGCCGACGCTCGCGGAACTCGCCGCGTTTGAAAAAGCCGCGGCGCTCGATTTTGATAAAGCCTACGCGAGCACGGTCGATCGGCTGCTCGCATCGTCGCGCTACGGCGAGCGGATGGCGCTCGATTGGCTCGATGCCGCGCGCTACGCGGACACGAATGGCTTTCAGGGCGACGCGCTGCGAATGCAGTGGCCATGGCGCGATTGGGTCGTGAAGGCGTTCAACAACAACATGCCGTTTGATCAATTCACGATCGAGCAATTGGGCGGAGACCTTTTACCCAACCCCACGGAGCAGCAATTGATCGCGACCGGCTTCAACCGCAACCACATGCTCAATGCCGAGGGCGGCACGATCCCCGAGGAGAACCGGACGAAGAACGTGATGGATCGCGTGGAGACGACGAGCACGGTCTGGCTCGGGCTCACGCTGCAATGCACGCAGTGCCACGATCACAAATTCGATCCGCTGATGCAGCGCGACTACTACGCGATGTTCGCGATGTTCAATCAGCTCAGCGAGCCGGGGAATGTGGACCGGCACTTCGGTCGCAAGGCCTACAGCGATGACTACGACAAGCTCTACGCGGTCGAGACGCCCTTCATCACGCTCGCCACACCGGAGCAAACGGAGCAACTCAAGGCGGCATCGGCTGGGCGCAAGCAGGCGGATGATGCGCTCTATGCGCGGGAAGCGGAATATCGCTCGGAGTTCGAGCGCTGGGTGCAGGAAATGCGCGCCGATCCCGAACTGCTGGAAAAGCGTGTCACCGAAGACGGGTTGCGCCGCAGCGTGAATACGCTGCCGCTCGACAAATTGCATGACGGCAAGACGCGGCAGTTGCTGAATCTTTTCCTGAAGGCCGACCCGCGCTGGTCCGCGCTGCCGAAGG
>JBDSAR010000468.1:0-2675 GCA_039922035.1 Chthoniobacteraceae bacterium | reverse complement strand
GAGTGAAAAGCACCCTGTTTCGTCTCGTCCGCATTTGCGCGCTCGTGTACGCGGGTCTCTGCCTCGTCGTCGCGGGCTGCCAGAGCAGGATGCTCTACTTCCCGGCCAGATGCACGGAACCCGCGGCGCTCGCACGTGCCGCTGACTCCGGCGTCGAGCCCTGGCGCGATGCGAAGGGAAAACTCCTCGGCTGGAAACGCCCGGCCCCGCGCGCAAAGGCACGCCTGCTCGTCTTTCACGGCAATGCGGGCTCCGCGCTGGATCGGACATACTACGCGGAGTCCTTCGGCGGACTCTGGGAGGTGTGCATCGTCGAATACCCCGGCTACGGCTCGCGCCCCGGATCGCCGGGGAAAAGTGCGTTCATCTACGCAGGCCGCGATGCGGTGAAAAACCTCATCGAGACAGACAAGCGCCCCATCTTCCTGCTCGGAGAAAGCGTCGGCAGCGGCGTCGCGGCAGCAGTCGCGGGCACCATGCCTGATGAGATTTCGGGGGCGGTGATGGTGATTCCATTCGCGCGGATGGAGGAGGTGGCAAAGGCGAAATTCCCGTGGCTCCCCGTGTCGCTTCTGCTGCGCGACAAGTTCGACAACATCTCCGCACTCGCGAACTTCAAAGGCCCCGTCGTATTCGTGATCGCGGAGGACGACGAGGTCGTCGGCGCAGCGCAAGGCCGCAAGCTGCACGATGCCTACGCCGGAGCGAAGAAGCTCATCGTGCTGCCCGAGGCGACGCACAACAACTTCCCCACCGAACCCGGCGCGCGGTGGTTTCGTGAAGTGAGCGATTTCCTACGCAGGTAAGCACTCGTGACGCGGATGCTCCGATCCGCACCGGGAAGCACGAGGCCAGTTTCAAAGTTCCTCGCTCGCATTGTGCCGGACCGATGCCCTACCCTGACCATCCTCATGCAACGGCTGCTCCTCCTTTTTCTCCTGCTCCTCGCCGTGTGCGACTCGCGCGCGGTGAACCTTGTGGCTCCAGCGGAAATTTTACCGACGGCGGACGGCACGACGCTGCGATGGAAACTCGACAGCACGGCGGGCGGGCGCGTGCACTATGGGCTCGCGGCGGACAGACTCGATCAAACCGCGTCCGACGAAGTGGGCACGGATCACACACTGACGCTGCGCGGACTGAAACCCGGGACGCAGTATTTCTACAGCATCGGCACAGCGAAGCATGAACTGACGACCGGAAGTTTCATCGCAGGCGGTGTGGCTGGAGCGCAAAAGGATGCCGTCACGCCATCTCCGCCGCGCAAGACATCGCTGCTGCAAAAAATCACGGGCATCATTTCCAAGCCAGGCACACCGGCACCGGCGGTGCTGCCTCCGGCTTCACCCAAGGCGGTGGTGCGCGATGCCCCCGCGACACGGCGCATCTGGGGAAACATCGGCTCACTGCCGGATCATTTTGCACGGCACGGCGGCGATTTTGCGGCAAAGTCGGAGGATGACTACGCGGCGCAGGCATGGCGTTTCCGCGAACGTGCCGTGGCGGAACATCTGCCGATGAAGCTCGATACGGATGGCACCGTGCGCGTGTTTGATCCGAAGACGCGCGCATTCGCGTCGTTCAATCGCGATGGCACGGCGAAGACATATTTCCGTCCGGGCAGCGCAAGCTACTGGCAGCGCCAGCCGGGCAGGCCGATCCAATCACCACCCTGGGTTTCACAATGAGCCACACCTGCCCCGTCTGCGGTTTCCCAAAACTCACCGAACCTCCGCGCAGCCTGAGCGGCGGCGGCTCGTCGGAGATATGCCCCTCGTGCGGCTACCAGCACGGCGTGGATGACGACGACAAAGGAATCAGCCACGCCGATGCGCGCGACAAATGGAAACACAGCGGTATGAGGTGGCAGTCGAAAAGTGCTCAGCCGAAAGATTGGAAACCCGAGAAGCAGCTCGCGGATGTGCTTCCCCGCGATGGTGCAAAAGTGATCGCACTCACGGGCTGCACACGGGGTTGCGGTCGCGCGCTCGCGGAATTTTTCACCGCGCAAGGTCACGTGCTCGTCGGCAGCGCGCGCTCGGAGGAAGGCGTCGCGGAGTTGCGAAAGAAATTTGGCCCGCCGCATGATTTCACTGCGCTCGATGTCGCCGACGGCGAAGCCGTGCAACGCTGGGCGGAACGAATCACCACGACCCACGGAGCACCGGACCTGCTCATCAACAACGCAGCCGTGATCGCCACGAGCGCACCGCTCTGGAAAGTGCCCGCTGAGGAAATCGCGAGCACGCTGAACGTGAACATCGCGGGCACCGTGAACACGATCCGGCACTTCGTCCCCGCGATGGGAAAACGCGGCGGCGTCATTGTGAATTTCAGCTCCGGCTGGGGTCGCAGCACGTCGCCGGATGTCGCGATTTACTGCGCCAGCAAATGGGCCATCGAAGGACTCACGCAGGCGCTCGCGCAGGAATTGCCCCAGGAATCAAAAGGCCTCGCCGCCGTCGCACTGAATCCCGGGATCATCAACACCGAGATGCTGCGCTCGTGCTTCGGCAGCGGTGCCACGAACTATCCGAAGCCCGCTGAATGGGCGAAGAACGCCGGCCCTTTCATCCTCGCTCTGACAGCGAAGGACAACGGTCGCTCAATCGACGTGCCCGGCTGATGGAGCGCCGCGCGTCCCGCCGGCCAAAAACGCTCCACGCGCAGCTTCA
>JBDSAR010000467.1:0-2881 GCA_039922035.1 Chthoniobacteraceae bacterium | reverse complement strand
CCGCCACCGCCGCCGCCGGATGTGCCCGCGCTCGATGGCGTCATCTCCGAATCGCTGCCCATCCGCGAGCGCCTCGCCAAGCATCGCGAAAATGCCGCCTGCGCGAGCTGCCACGCTCTGATGGATCCCGTCGGTTTCGCGCTGGAAAACTACGACGCCATCGGCCGCTTCCACGACTCCGTGGAAGGCCGCGAGGTGGACGCGCTCGGCGGCTTCGCCGATGGCAGCAAGTTTTCCGGAGCTGCCGGGCTGGAGAATGCGCTCCTCAAACATCCCGAACTCTTCGCCACCACGCTGACGGAAAAGCTCCTCACCTACGCCCTCGGTCGCGGCATGGAACCGCACGATGCTCCCGCTGTCCGTGCCATCGTGCGGCGCGCGGAAAAGAACGGCTGGCGCTTTTCCGAGATCATCGGAGGCATTGTCACCAGCGTGCCTTTTACGATGCGCAGCCACTGAACCCTGTCAGATTCCTCCAGGCCACCACGTCCCTATTCCCATGAGCACATTCACCACCCGCACAGCTCTTTCACGACGCACCCTGCTTCGCGGCTTCGGCGCCGCGCTATCGCTGCCGTTTCTCGACGCGATGGTTCGCGCTGCCACACCGGCATCGCGCGTCGTGCAGCCTGCGAAACGCCTCGGCTACATTTTCATCCCGATGGGCTGCGACCAGTCGCGTTGGACGCCCGCGCGGGGCACAGGCGATCAGCTTGGCGCGCTTTCGCCGATCCTGAAATCGCTGGAGCCGGTGAAGCAGCACTGCACGGTCATCTCGAATCTCGAACTCGAGCCCGCGTATCCTGGCACGCACGCGACTTCCAACGCGTCGTTCCTCAGCGCCGCGCGCGTGAAGCACACGGAGAGCACCGATTACTTCAACGGCACCACCGCCGATCAGATCGCCGCGAAGGCCATCGGCCAGCAGACGCAGCTCCCGTCGCTGGAACTCGCGATGGATCTCATGCAGGTCGTCGGCCAGTGCGACAACGGCTACGCGTGCGTCTATCAGAACAACCTCTCGTGGTCCTCGCCCACCACGCCGCTGCCCGCCGAGGCGCACCCGCGCATCGTCTTCGAGCAGCTCTTCGGCGATGGCGGCAGCAAGGCCGACCGACAGGCTGCGCTGCGTCGCCGCGCCAGCTTGCTCGACTTTGTGAAGGACGACATGACGCGCCTCGCGAAGCAGCTCGGCGCGGAGGATCGCGATCGTGTGAATCACTACCTCGACTCCGTCCGCGAGGTGGAGCGGCGCATCCAGAATGCCGAGGCTGGCGTCGCCACAAACGAATTGCCCGATCTCGAACGCCCCAGCGGCGTGCCCGCGAGCTACGCCGAGCACGCGCGGCTGATGTTTGACCTGCAACTGCTCGCCATGCAGGGCGACGTCACACGCGTCATCACCTTTCAACTCGCGCGCGAGACCAGCAATCGCACCTACACCGAGATCGGCGTGAGCGATCCGCATCACCCGCTTTCGCACCACGGCAACGATCCCGCGAAGATCGAGCGACTCTCGAAGATCAATGCCTTTCACGTGAGCCTTTTCGCCGAGTATCTGCAAAAGCTCGCCGCCACGAAGGAAGGCGACGGCACGCTCCTTGACCACAGCCTCCTCCTTTACGGCAGCGGCATGGGCAATCCCAACGTCCACGACCACACGAACCTCCCCGTCATCGTCGCGGGTGGACAGAGCGCCGGAGTCAAAGGCCAGCGGCTTCTGCGCACGGAAAAGACCGTGCCGCTCGCGAATCTGCACCTCACGTTGCTCGATAAGGCGGGTGTAAAGCTGGAGAAGTTCGGCGACAGCAGCGGAATCATCGGGGTGCTGTGAGGTCTGGCATTTCAAACCACAGAGACACGATGGACACAGAGAAGAGCAGGCATCGGTTTTTCCCCTCTGTGTCCATCGTGTCTCTGTGGTTTCTCCTGCACGCGTGCGCGTTCGCCGCAGACCTGCCTGACGCCGCCGAGAAACAGGACTGGCCGCGCACAGACTCGCTCCTCGCTGCGAATTCCGACACGAACGCCGCACAGGCCGACGGCACGACGGCCCTGCATTGGGCTGCGTATCACGAACGCGACGCGCTCGTGGCGAAGCTCCTCGCCGCCGGAGCGAAGGCCGACGCGGCGAACCGCTACGGCATCACGCCGCTGTTGCTGGCCTGCCAGAATGGGAACGCGGAAATCGTGAAGGCGCTGCTCGCGGCGGGTGCAAACGCGAATGCCACGCAGCGCGGCGGCGAGACCGCGCTCATGATTGCAGCGCGAACAGGAAGGGCGGGCGCGGTGAATGCGTTGCTCGACAAAGGCGCGAAGATTGATGCGGAGGATCGCACGGGCCAGACCGCGCTGATGTGGGCTGCGAACGAGGGAAATGCCGAGTCGGTGTCGCTGCTGCTCAAGAGCGGGGCGGATTTGAAACACCGGCTGAAGTCGGGCTTCACGGCGCTGCTCCTGTCCGTGAGAGAGGGCAAGATGGCGACGGTGAAGGTGTTGCTTGCGGCGGGAGCCGATCCCAAGGAAGCGATCATCACGGAAAACAAGATCGGAGGTCGCGACGCACCGAATGGCACCAGCGCTGTGATTCTTGCCGTCGAAAACGGACACTTCGATCTCGCGATGGAACTCATCAAGGCGGGAGCCGATCCGAACGATCAGCGCAGCGGCGTCACGGCGCTGCACGTGATCACCTGGGTGCGCAAACCGCCGCGCGGCGATGACGAGGCGGGCCAGGCACCACCCGAGACGACAGGGCGGCTGACGAGTCTCGACTTCATCCGGCAGATCGTCGCCGCCGGAGCGAACGTCAACGCGCCGCTCCGTGCCGAAGCGAAGGCCCGTGTGCATATCGGCTTCGGTCTTCACGCAGCCGCACCAT